>JAUWTE010000210.1 GCA_030609765.1 Acidobacteriota bacterium | reverse complement strand
TCGCGCTGACTCGGCCCGAGCACCTCCCCACCCTTGTTGATGCGCTCCACCCAGTACGTGAAACGATCAGTCGTGTCACCAGGGCCGAGGATGTAGGCGGGTCGGACGACTGTTACAGCATCGCCCAGGACGTCCCGGACGATCCGGTCGCATTCAGCCTTGAGCGGACCGTACGTCTCCCACGTGACTTCCTCCACCGACTTGTCAGCGAGCGGGGCGAGCGGACCGGCCTCGGGAAAAGCGCTTGTGGAAGACTCGAAGTCGTAAACGGCCACCGTCGAGATATAGAGGTAGCGCTGGCACCGACCCTTCAGTACCTCGGCCGAGGCCCGCACGTGGCGAGGGACGTACCCAGAGTTGTCGATGACGACATCCCACTCACGATCCCCTTCGAGCGCGCCGAGGCCATCGTCCACGTTCGGATCCCGATTCCCGATCAGCTCCTCCACCTGGCTGCCGTACATCCCGGTGCGATTTCCCCGATTGAAGATGCTGACGCTGTGGCCTCGCTCCAGGGCTCCGTTCACCTGGTGCGGGCCGATGAAACCGGTTCCTCCGAGTATCAGGATGTTCAGCTTCCTCGACGCAGGACGCGGAGTCGCCGCGCCGAGACCCGAGGCGTACAGGCCGAGAGCGCCTGCCGTGCCTGCGGCGATACGGATGAAGTCACGTCGGTCGGTCATCGCTGTCTCCCTTGAATAGCTGGTCAATGTGGGTCGAAGCTAAACATTTGGGTCGGATAGAGGAATGGACTGCCCCGTTGGTGCGATACTAGGTTGCGGAGTCGGCGCATGGGCAACCATTCCACACGCCTCCGATGCGACGAGCGCCAACGTATCTCGACGAAGGGTCGGGTCGTCAATGCACATCGATCTAACAGGGAAGACCATCCTCGTTACCGGGGCGAGCCGGGGCATCGGACGGTCACTGGCCGAGGGCCTGGCCGGGGCCGGGGCCACTGTCGCCGCACATTTCAACCAGAGCGGCGCTTCAACCGAAGCTCTGACCGAATCCCTCGGGCGCAACGCCCGTGCCTTCCAGGCGGATCTGGCCGAGCCAGCATCGTGTGAACGCCTCTTCGACTCGGTCGTCGAGGCCTACGGACGCCTCGACGTGCTCGTCAACAACGCTGGCATCGCGCTCAGGATGCCCTTCGACATGGCGACGGATGAATGGCAGAGAGGCTGGGATCTGACGATGGCCGTCAACCTCCGCGCTGTTGACCTGCTGAGCCGCCTGGCGGTCAGGCATTTCCTGCAACATGACGGCGGACGGATCATCAACGTCGCCTCGCGGGCGGCCTTCCGCGGCGATACGCCAGAGTACATGACCTACGCAGCATCAAAGGGGGGCGTGGTGGCCCTCACCCGCAGTATCGCACGCGCCTTCGGGAAAGCCGGTATTTGCGCCTTCGTGCTCGCCCCCGGTTTCGTTCGCACCGAGATGGCCCAGGAGTTCATCGACCAAGTCGGCGAGGACCATGTCGCTGACGAATTAGCCCTCGACCGCCTCACCGAACCCGCCGACCTGACTCCCCTCGTTGTCCTGCTTGCCAGCGGCCTGGCCGACCACGCCACCGGCGCTACGTTCGACCTGAACGCCGGCAGCTACGTGCGTTGATGGTGCCAGGGTGTCAGGGTGTTTCCGTTGCTGAGCCTGTGTCGGTCAGGGCTTCGGCAACGCGCGCCCGGTAGCTGCTATGACATGACATGCACCCCTGCTGCGCACGGAGGAAAATGTCGAACAACTCTGACGTGGTGCGTGAGGCATCAACTGCCTCGATAAGGTCCATCGCAGCACCGTGAACAGCCAGGTCTTGCTGTACGAATGCCGGAAACTCGCCGCCCAGAGCGGCCTGAATGGCGGCCACCTGTTCCGGGATCACCTTGGGGTGTTCCGCGATCCGATTCGCGGCTGTCCGCACAGCCTCGTGATCCGCGATCCAGATTCCGTGTGCCACGGCGGCAAGGTCAGCCTCGAGCCCACGCATGATCTCCCGAAGCGGAAGATTGGACGGCGCCTGAAGTTCGGCGTTGTTACTCAAGATCTGGTCTGTCTTCGGCGTCACGTCTCCATCCTGAGTGCAGCCAACTGTCAGGACGAGGCCGGAGACGACGATGGACCTAAGCCTTCTTGCTGCGAGCATCTCTACCTCCGCCTTCTAACGGTCGGCGCTTGGGCTATCCGGCATCGCTGACGCGCGCCACCAGCTACAGCACTTCTGATTGTGGTACCAGCGGGATGCGAGTAGAAACCGCATGCAATGCGATGTTGTGAATCATCTCATCGACCGTGGTACAACAATCGACGAGGATCGAAACCTGGTATTTCTCAGCCGACTTGGAAATCGCCGTATGGGTGACACAATTCTGCGTCATCATACCGCATAGAAGCAGTTCGGTGGCGCCGACACCTGCCAACGTCTCCTCAAGTGTGGTCTCAACAAAGCTATCGGCAAACTGTTTGGCAACGACGGTGGCATCGGGGGCCGCAGCAAGAATGGTCGGATGAATATCAACCCCCTCGGTGCCTTCATTGAAGAAGGGCGCAATACCCGCAGCAGAATTAGCGATATGTTGGATCAAGACAACCGGGACTTCCCGTGACCTGGCTTTCTCGATGGCGCTCACGATGTTCTGCAGCACCACGTCTGTATTCCATAGTGGGAAGTTCCCGCCCGGGAAATAGTCATTCTGCAGATCGACAACCAACAGTACTTTGCTCATGGCTTCCTCTATTCCTGATTCACCTGACTTGAGTCGGAACGGCGGCGAGGTACGCTCGGTCCTCGCCAACAACGTGAGTGATGTGCCCCTGGCCGCCCGTGTCCTCAAGTAGGATCTCGGTTGGACTACTTCTACATGATCTCGTAGACCCTGATGCTCGCGATGTAGGGGTTGCTCTGAGCTAGCTGTTCTGCCTCATCAAGGTTTTCGGCGTTGACAATGGTGTATCCGGTGATGGACTCCATTCCCATCGGCAGATCTTTGGTTCCTGCGTCCGAGATCTCTCTCGCGCCGCCGTGAAAACCACCCTGGTCGACCGTCTTGCCTGCGATGGATTCGAACCACTTGCCCCACGCGTCCATGATTTCCGGGGTGGGTTTTTCGAATCCGAACATCAGGAACATGTACCGTTTCACGCTTCTCTCCTTGATGTCGGTTTGTTGCCTGCCCTGCGCGCCGGCCTAGCAGCCTCGAGTGAAGTACCAGAGCAGCGGACCACGTGCCGGCTCGTACCAGCGCACCCAACCCTCGCGTCGAGACGACTCAAGGTCGAACTCACAATAGTCCGATGGTTCCTTCACCGTGACCTTCATCCACTCTCCGCGAATCTCGAGGGGTTCGAGGATGTAGTCGCTGCCGATATCGGGGAGGCCCGTCGCGTCCAGAGACGGAGCAGAGCGCAGCCCACCCGGACTCTCAGAGCGGAAGAACAATGGCGAGATCGTCTCGCTCAGAAGCCAGGTGCTCCATTCAGTGAACTCCAGGACGACCGGACCGTCGGACAGGGCGCAACCGTGTGTCCAGGCGGTGCCGAGGTCCCCCTCGCTCAAAGCGTAGCGCAGCCGGAGCCAGCCGTCTGGACGGGTCTCGAGGACGACGAACGAGGGCTCCTCATAGCCTGTCTCGATGAGGGCGCTCCTCGACAGCGGTTCCGGGGTCGTCCCACCGGCGAGAATCCAGCCCTCCGCGATCCAGGCAAAGGGAGCAGTGCCCGGAGCCGATGACAATGGGAGAGCGACTCGTTGAAGCCAGTCATTGGCTCCCGGAGGGAGGTCGACTACCGGGTTCTGATCGGAATAGTGCAGATGGCCGACTCCGAGCGGGACGGATGCGCCCTCAGCCCCCGTGACCCAACGGGTCGCGTATGGCACTGCCGGAGGAGCATCGGCGGGGATCATACGTCGCACCGAGTCCGGTACCTGGCAGATCTGCGCGTAACCATCGGCAGAATTGAGCGCCAACAGACTTGCGCAGACCACTAGGGTTCGATTGATCAGCCGTCCTGTCCTTTGTTGCGTCCTGACGATTGTGAATTACTGCTGCGCGACCAACATGCCGACCCGAAGCGCGAGCCTCCAGGCGAGTGCTCCGGACCCCGAAGCCTACCGCGTCAGCAGTAAATTCTCGTTAGATCGCAGGCCCCTCGATAAGGCTTGCCTCCGCATCGGTGCTCGCTTCAGTGCCTGGCGCCTTGAAGTCGGGAAACTCACCAACCGCCTCACCCAGGCTGCGCAATTCGTCGCCAGACTTCAGCGCGGGTCTCACTCTTCGGGCGAGCATCAGGGTCGCTGTGGCCGATCCGCCACCCAGGAGTACGAAGAGCGTCCCGTTGGCTATTGCGTCCGCGACCGACCACGCCTGCCAGGCGTTTGCCGCCAGAAGCCCAAAGAGGCAAAGCCCGCCTGCAGCACCCAGCGCAGCGAAGCGCGGAAGCGAGAGCTTGTCGAATGGAAGGCCGCGTGCGGTTATCGCCAGAACGGCGGAGAAAGCCACGCCTATCGGGAAGGCCCAGATTGAGCTTTTGATGACCATCACGAGCATCTCGCGACCCGAATCGCCCCCAAGGAGCAGCCATGTGGGGAGCACGAAAATCATCGAAGCCACCACGCCGACGCCCATGGCGAAGGTCAGTCCCGTACCGATCATCCCACGGATGACCCTCAACCAACGGGGCATAGATAACCTCCATGTGGCGGTTTATACTTTGCATGGCAAAGTACACTGGCCGACGGATTCTGACAACCATGCCCTGTGCGTACCGACGCGATTCTCCGCCCCGGTAGCAATCGCTCGTTAGGTTGCTTCCGGTTCACTTATGTTCGCGACGATTCGTCGAAGCGTGTTCATGTTCCGCATGGTATTCGGTGTCGCCCGGGTCGCTCGGCCCAGCCCTCCGCCAAAGAGTGGCGAATCGGTCACCTTGCCCTGGATTTGCCAGTAGATTTCAGTCTCGGAGAAACGGAATTCGTCCATTTCGGACTCGAGGCCCGCAAGCTCCGATCGTAGGGACTCCGGTGCCGCGCCGTGCAGGAAGATGACATAGTGCGAAGATGGGGATCGCGACCCCACCTTGTCTTCAGTCGGGCTGACTGCAGCGATCGCCGCGAGTTGAGCCGGGGAGCGTAGGAACGTCGGGACCTCGTAGCCCAATTCCTGCGCGAGGTAGCGCTCAATCCTATCTCTCAAAGCGTCAACGTCCTCGGCCTGAGCCGAGAAAATGACGTTTCCGCTCGCGATAAAGGTGGATACGTCCCTGAGATTAAGCTGCTCGAAGAGACTCCGGAGTCGATCCATCTTGACCCGGTGCCCACCAACGTTGATTCCTCGGAGAAACGCGATGTACTGAGGCATTCAGCTGTTCCTCAAGCCTTTCGAAGCAACCTGACGGTCGGCGCCCGAGCTGCGCGCTGACCAGGTTCGATGTCCGTCATGTTCACCGCGTCTGCTCCAGGCGCGTGCTATGAATCTGTCGTGGCTGACTTGGGAGGCTTCCATGCCATGCGCAGGTGACGGTCGCCGGCCGCACAGTCCCCGAAGATAGAGACGAACAGCGTTTGGTGGCGAATCCCCGTCTCATCCACACCTTCGCGAGTACCGGTCTCGCCCGTAGCGGCGAACGTCGCCGGACCTGCTCGAGGTCTTGGAGCAGCGCGCGAACGATCCGTATGTGCCACGCGACTCACGGCTGTATGTTCGTCGCATGTCAGATTCCCGACGTTACGGCGAGCAAGAGATCGCCGAGATCCTGCGGCGCGCGACCGAAGCCGACGAAACCGCCCCGCCGCCCGCGGCCGGCACGGGTCTAACGCTCGCACAGATCCAGGAGGTCGGCGACGAGGTGGGCATCGCGGCGGCGCGCATCGAGAGTGCAGCCCGCTCGCTCGATTTGCCCAAGGCCTCACCACCGGCACGCTTTCTCGGCGCCCAGCGGTCCGTGACGCGCATGGTCACCCTCGATCGGCCGCTGAGCGACGACGAGTGGATGCGACTGGTCGTCATCCTGCGGGAGACGTTCGGTGCGAAGGG
>JAUWTE010000487.1 GCA_030609765.1 Acidobacteriota bacterium | reverse complement strand
GGATACGGCTCCTTCGACTACGAGCTCACGGATTACCGCGCCACCGACCTGGTCAAGATAGACATCCTCGTGAATGCGGAGCGCGTCGACGCACTGGCCATGTTGGTGCACCGTGACAAGGCGCGGGCGCGCGCAATCCACGCCTGCAAGCAGCTCGAGAAGCACATTCCGAGGCAGAATTTCAAGATCGCGATCCAGGGCGCCATCGGTCGCGACATCATCGCCCGCCGCACCGTCAATGCATACCGCAAGGATGTCACCGCCAAATGCTATGGCGGCGACATTTCGCGCAAGCGCAAGCTGCTCGAGAAGCAGAAGGAAGGCAAGAAGCGGGCCCGCGCATTCGGCAACGTCGAGGTCCCGCAGGAGGCCTTTCTCGCGGTGCTGCGCAGCGACCAGGATGACAACTGAGGTTGCCGGTGTGCCCGCCTCCCCAGGCCTCTATGTTCATGTGCCGTTCTGCGACCGGGTTTGCCCCTATTGTGATTTCGCCGTTCAAACAGGGGGGCCGCTCCGGCGACGGGCATTCGTCAGGTCGTTGCTGCGAGAGATCGAGCTCTGGTCAGGGCTCGTGCGGGGGGAGGGGAGAGCGGCGGGAAGCCAATCGACCCGAGGTGGCGACGGATCATCGATAGCATGGCGGTCCGAGCAGCCCTTCGACACCGTTTATCTTGGAGGTGGAACTCCCTCCTCACTGCCCCCGGAGGTGCTTGGCGAGATCCTCGCGGCACTGCGCAGGCTCCTGCCGATCGCCGCTGAGGCCGAAGTCACTCTCGAGGCCAACCCGGAGGACGCGAGTGTGGCGAATCTCGAGGCCTGGAAGGATCTCGGGGTCACCGGTTTGAGTCTCGGGATCCAGTCGTTCGACGCCGAGGGGCTGCAATTCCTCGGCCGCGCACACACGCCTGAGAGTGCCGGCGCGGCCTTGATGGCGGCGCGGGGTGCTTCTTTCAAAACCGTCTCGATCGACCTCATCTTTGCTCTTCCTGGCGAGTCGGCCGAGCGCTGGGGGGCCGACCTGGAGCACGCCATCGGGTTTGGCCCCGACCACATCTCCTGCTATGAGCTCACCGTTCACGAGGGCACGCGGTTCGGTCGCCTGAAGGAACGGGGTGATCTCGAGGAAGCCTCCGAGGACGACAGGGCGGGGCTTTTCTTCCTCACCCATCGGCTGTTAGCCGATAACGGCTACCAGGCCTATGAGGTCTCCAATTTTGCCCGCGGCCCAGCGCACCGCTCGCGCCACAACCGCAAGTACTGGGATCACTCCGCGTACCTGGGGCTCGGGCCGTCAGCGCACTCGTTCGATGGTGTGGCAACGCGCTGGTGGAACGAGCGCCGTCTGCCGGCGTGGGAGTCGGGTCTGAAATCTGTTCCAGATTCCGGCCTGGAACTCGCACTCGGGTCCGGGCGGAGTCCGATCGCGGGAGTCGAGGCCCTGGACCCTGCCGACCTCGTGCTCGAGTCCTTGGCGCTGGGACTACGCACGACCGCGGGCGTCGATCTCGATGCGCTACGGGCCCGGCACGGCATCGATGTCGCACGGAGCAATGTCGAGCTCATCGAGAGACTCCGATGCGACGGCTTTCTCACCGACACCGAGCCCTCCAGTTCGATGGTGCCGACCCTCCGCGGGCTCGCGGTGGCTGACGCGATCGCCCGCTCATTCGATATCACGGCCTGCTAGGGGCCGTAACAAGGCCTGCTAGCGGCGCAGTCCCATTGCCTCGAGCACCGCTGTCGCCATCTGATCGCGCAGATCCACGAGCGTCTCCTCGCTGGCGGGATCATCGATGAGGTTGTTCATCTCATAGGGATCCTCAACGAGGTCGTAGAGCTCGTTCTCGTCGGGATGCTGCATCCAGTGGATGTACTTGTAGCGGTGGGTCCGGACGGCGCGGTAGTCCATGTCGACGAGCCAGGGGAAAGGATTCTCGTAGGTGAAGAACTCGATCAAGACCGACTGGCGCCAGTCCGCATTGCTGCCTTGGAACAAAGGCAGAAGGGAGCGGCCCTGGACTCGATCCGGAATCGCTGCCCCGGCGAGATCGATCGCGGTCGGCGCAATGTCGACGGAAACGACAAGATCATCGACGCTTGTGCCGGCAGGTACGAGGGGCGGATAGCGTACGACCATTGGCGTGCGGATGGATTCCTCATAGGGAAGACGACGCTCCAGCGATAGGCCGTGCTCGCCGTAGAAGAAGCCGTTGTCGCTGGTGAACAGAACGAAGGTTTCATCCTGGATACCCATGCTGTCCAGGGTGTCCAGAATGCGGCCCAGGCCTTCGTCTACCGCCAGCATCATTTCCGCGCGCCGCCGAATGGTTTCGTCGCTGGAGCCCATGTCGAGCTCGTCCTCACCGAACTCGTCAATCATCTCCGCCGAGTGCTTTCTGGCAAGAGCTCTCTGCAGCGCCGGCCGGTCGGCCAGCTCGTCCAGAGATGAGATGTTGTTGGGGCGGCGGGGGAAAACGCTCTCCTCGTACCGTCCCAGGTGGCGTGGCGCCGGGACGTATCCTCGCGGTACCGATAGGTCGACAGAGCCATCGTCGAGCTGAACCGCATCCGGGTGGATCGCCTTGTGCCCTATGTAGAGGAAGAATGGCTGCTCCCGTTCTTGCTCGATGAAAGAGATCGCGCGATCGGTCAGGACATCGGTTATGTAACCCTCGACCGTGTGGATCCGTCCATCCTCGTAGAGTTCGGGATCCATGGTTCGACCCTGCCCGGGGATCGCGACCCAATGGTCGAAACCCGGCCTGGGCGTGGGATCGTTACCCATGTGCCACTTGCCGAAGTATGCGGTCTCGTAGCCGGCGGCCTGTAGGTCCTGAGGGAACGTCTCCAGGCGATGGCTGGCGCGGTTGCGTGCCACGTTGTCGATGATTCCGTGACGCGACGGATACTGGCCCGTCAGGATGCTGGCGCGATTCGGTGAGCAAAGAGGCACGGCATGGAAGGCATTCGAAAACCATGCCCCTTCGGCTGCCAGCCGATCGACATGCGGCGTCTCGAGGAAGGGATGGCCGGCCATTCCCAGCTCGTCCCAGCGCAGGTCATCGACGACGATGACAATGATGTTGGGACGTAGAGCCGAGCCTGTTAGCTCACTTCCCGAATCGCCCCTCCCTC
>JAUWTE010000491.1 GCA_030609765.1 Acidobacteriota bacterium | reverse complement strand
GCACCTGATCTTGGTCGACCTTCAGAATGCCGCGCCTGCATAGCTGCTCAGCGATCCGGTGTTTGAGGTTCTTCGTATTCGCCAGCTTGCCCACCCAGTTCTCGATCTTGTTCGGCCTCTTGGCGTCGTTGATTTTCACCAGGCACTCGTCAAGTAGGGGATCACCGACCTGCGTGGTACTCGACACCACAACGACTTTCTTGCGCTTCGACTGCTGCTCGATCTGGATGCGCTCTTTCAGGAGCAGCTCTGCGATCACCGCGCCAGCCACCGCGTGAGTGTAGTTGGCACCGAACTCGATCGTGCCTTTGTCGTCTTTGAGGGCCAACAGCATGATCTCTTCGTGCAGGAACAAGTCGTCCGATCTCGCCATCTCAGGCCTCTTTCTCTAACACAGCAGCCATCATTCACGCCGGCAGGGACAGTCGCCCGCCATCTGAGTCGCGTGTCTCTACCCTCATATGTGCCGCCAACAACAAGAATATCCCCAACTGTCGCTCAGGCCGTAAGCAGGCCTAGCCAGAGATTCGCAACGAGTCTGGACCCAAGCGAGCGAAAGGGCCACGAAGCCCCACCGCAGAAAGGCCGGGCGTCACCCAGCCTATGCGGCCAGCTCAGCACCCTTTTTGAGCGCCTCGAAGTTCTGCGGCAGCACCTTGCGGTGACGCTCGGGCAAATGTGCCTCGAGTGCCGCGGCCAGCTCGTCCGTCTCCGCAATGCCCGTGGCCTTGGCCAGAGCACCGAGGCAGATGGCGTTGGCCAAGCGGATGTCCCCCAATTCGATGGCCATCTCGGTCGCCGGGATGTAGATGACGCGTATGTCGGTTCGCTCGCTGGTCTCCGGGATCAGCGAGCTGTTGACGACGAGAACGCCATCGGGCTTCACCAGCGGCTCCAGGAACTCGAACGAGGGGATATTGAGCACGATGGCCGAGGTGGGGCGGTGCACCTGGGGCGCACCGATCGGCTCGTCACCGACGATCACCGTGCAACGCGCCTTGCCGCCCCGCATCTCGGGGCCGTACGAGGGAAGCCACGTAACGTGCTTGCCGGTATCCATGGCAGCGAAGGCCAAAACCTGACCAGCGAAGAGCGTGCCCTGACCACCGAATCCGGAAATGATGGTTTCCTGCTGCATCGTCGCCTCCTATGCGCCCTTCTTGAGAGCAGCGACCTCTTCGCTCATCTTGGTGTCCCCCAACGGGAAGTAGGGCACCATGTTCTCTTTTGCCCAGTCCATGGCTTCATCCGGCTTCTTGTGCCAGTTGACGGGGCAGGTCGAGAGAATCTCGACCAGGCTGAAGCCCAAGCCCGCGATTTGAGTCTGGAAAGCGAGCTTGATCGCGTTTTTCGTCTTCCTGATGCCCGGCACATCGAGAACCGCCTGGCGGCTGACGTACGCGGCTCCCGGCAGTGTGGCGAGGAGCTCCGCCATCTTCATCGGGTAGCCGTCGTGTTCCACATCGCGGCCGGTCGGGCTCGAGGTCGTCACTACGCCGGGAAGAGTCGTCGGCGCCATTTGGCCACCGGTCATCCCGTAAATGCCGTTGTTGACGAAGATACCGCTGATCAACTCTCCGCGATTGGCGACGTGAATGATCTCCGACGTGCCGATGGCGGCCAGGTCGCCGTCGCCCTGGTAGCTGAAAACCACCTTGTCGGGACTGACCCGCTTCGCGCCACAAGCCATGGCCGGGGCGCGTCCGTGGGCAGCCTCAGCCACGTCGACGTTGAAGTAGTTGTAGGCGAGCACGGAGCAGCCCACCGGCACGAAGGCCAGCGTCCGCTCCCGCACATCCAGCTCATCGAGCACCTCGCCAATCAGCCGGTGGATGGTGCCGTGTGTGCAGCCCGGGCAGTAGTGGGTGTGGGCCTGCGTCAAGCTTTTTGGCCGGCTGTACACCATCTCCATGTCGGCGGGAATCTCAACGCCATTCATGCGACACCTTCCTTCTGGCCAACGAGCTCGGAAACAAAGGCCTCCAGGTCGGGAAAGATATCGTCCGCCAATGGAACGATCCCCCCTGTGCGTCCGTAGAAGCCCACGGCGCAACGTTCCCCCACCGCCAGCCGCACGTCCTCGATCATCTGGCCGGCATTCATCTCCACCACCATCATCCCCTCGACCTGGTCAGCCAGCTCGGACAGGCGGGCCGACGGGAAGGGCCACAGGCTGATAGGTCGGAGAACTCCGACCTTCAGGCCCTTGGACCGGGCCTCTCGAACCACCGTCTGGCAAACCCGCCCCATGGTGCCGAAGCCCACGAGGAGGATGTCGGCGTCGTCGGTCTGGTACTCGTCCCAGCGGACCTCGGCCTCGGCGATCCTGGCGAGCTTCTCCTGCAGGCGCAGGTTTACGCGCTCGAGGTTCTCGGCACCCAGATAGAGCGACGAGATGATGTTGGGAGGACGGTCGGCAGCTCCGGTGAGCGCCCAGGGGCTACGATCTTCGGACTTTCTAACTGGCCTGAAATCGGTCATCTCGGCCGGTTCCATCATCTGGCCGATGATGCCGTCGGCCACGACCATCACGAGGGTGCGGTACTTCTCGGCAAGGTCGAATGCGAGCACCATGAGGTCGACCGCCTCCTGCACGCTCGCGGGCGCCAGGACGATCATGTGGAAATCGCCGTGTCCCGCGCCCTTGACCGCCTGGAAATAGTCGGACTGCCCCGGCTGCACATTCCCCAGGCCGGGCCCACCCCTCATGATGTTGACGACAACTACCGGCACCTCGGAACAGGCGATATACGACAGCCCCTCCTGCATCAGGCTGATGCCGGGACTGGAGGAGGAGGTCATCACGCGGGCACCGGCACAAGCGGCCCCGTAGACCATGTTGATCGAGGCGATTTCGCTTTCAGCTTGCAGAAAAACGCGCCCCTCCTCGGCCATTCTCTTCGAAAAATGCTCCAGCACCTCGGTCTGGGGCGTGATGGGGTAGCCAAAGAAGGCTTCCACACCAGCCCTGATCGCGGCCTCCGCGATCGCCCTGTTTCCCTCGATTAGCTCGATTGCCATCCCGGATCTCCTACGCGGCCTCTGCGGCACGCCGACTCTTCGGCATCTGTCGGTAAACGGTGAAGACCACG
>JAUWTE010000256.1 GCA_030609765.1 Acidobacteriota bacterium | reverse complement strand
TCTCGGTCAGCGGCATACCCGGGGTTGTCGGCACAACCAGGGCAAAGTTGCTGCCGAGGCCACGCTCTCGGCAGCGAGGGCAGCCATCGAGTGGCGCCTCACCGGCTCGAATCTCGAGCTCACAGCGAACGCAGCGCGCCATCAGATCGACATCGCTCCAGTCCTCTGCGGCCATGCTACAAACCTCCTCTTCCACCTCGACCTGCCACGGGCATCTTGAGCGTCACTCCGTTCGTAGGGCCTCGATCGGGTCGAGGCCGGCGGCGCGCCGCGCCGGCAGAACACCTGAGGCCAAACCTGTCAGCAAGCTGACGGCCAGCGCCGCCGCGGCGAACTCCGGGGGTGTATGCACCGGTAAGCCCGGTACGGCGGCGCGCAGGAGATTGGCGATTCCGACTCCGGCAGCCAGGCCGACGGCACCGCCGACGGTCGCCAGCGCGGTAGCCTCGACCAAAAAGATGAGCAGCACCTGCCCCGGTGTCGCTCCGATCGCCCGGACGAGACCGATCTCCTGCGTACGTTCGCCCACTGCGATCCACATGATGGTGAGAATGCCGATGGCGCCTACCAGCAGCGAGATCCCCGCGATGGCTCCGACCGCCATCGTGATCACATCCATGACGTTGCCGAAGACCTCTAACATGTCCGCCTGGGTCGTAATTGTAAAATCCTCGCGACCGCCGTGGCGCTCCGTCAGCAGGCGACGGATGGACTCAACGACCTGGTCGGTCAGCCCGGGGTGCGAATAGTGGACGTCGATCTCGATGAGCTCATCGAGATTGAACATCCGCATGGCGGTGGCTACCGGCACATAGGCCGCGTCATCGATGTCGAAGCCCAGCATCTGCCCTTTCGGCGCCATGATGCCGATCACTCGCAAACGAGTGTCGGCTATGCGAACGAAGCGCCCCAGCGGATTGGCGTCGCCGAAGAGCTCGCGCTTCACCGTGGGGCCGAGAACAGCGACCGGGGCACCTCTTCGCGGATCGCCGGGCGGAAGGAAGGAACCCTGCCGCACGTTGAGCTTCAGAACACGTGGCAGGGTGGCCGTGGTGCCGTAGATGTAAACACTGCGTCCGCGGCCATTGGCCTCGACACGCGCCTGTCCCAGGGCCATCGGCACGAGATCCTCGACGCCAGGGATACGGCGCAGGGCTTCAGCATCTTCGATCGTCAGCTTGTGGGTTGTCCCTCCCAGCGCGCCCGGGATGCCGATCGTTTCGGTCCTGCCAGGGTTGATCGCCACGATGTTGGTGCCGAACTGGGTGAACTGGTCGAGGACGTAGCGCCGGGTGCCTTCCCCTATCGATGTGAGCAAAATCACCGCGGCAATGCCGATGGCAATGCCGAGGATCGAAAGCGCGGTGCGCAGCTTGTAGTTGGACAGGGAGCCGAAGGCGAGGGCGAGGAGGTCACGCAGCCGGATTCTCATCGCCCCGCCAGCGCCGCAACCGGGTCGAGCTTCGTCGCCCGCCGTGCGGGCAGCACGCCGAAAATCGCGCCGACCCCAATTGAGATCGA
Organism: Acidobacteriota bacterium; assembly: GCA_030609765.1. Taxonomy (GTDB): domain Bacteria; phylum Acidobacteriota; class UBA890; order UBA890; family UBA890; genus CALAKE01. The sequence continues at coordinate 3,753 of JAUWTE010000256.1, read as the reverse complement.
CAGCGCTGCGACCACGGCCCAGGTGGGAGGGCTCGCCGGGATGGCGGGATAGAGCTGCACCAGCAGCCTGACGGCCATCCATCCGCCGGCCAGGCCGAGTAAACCTCCGGCGGTCGACAGGAGCACTGCCTCGGTGAGGAACACCGCGAGAATCTGGACGCGGCGAACTCCCAGGGCTTTCAGGAGGCCGACCTCCGCGGTCCTCTCTGAAACCGACACCAGCATCACGTTCATGATGCCGACGCCCGCGACGCCGAGTGAGATGGCGGCGATACCCCCGAGGGCGAGTGTCAGGACGCCCAGAATCGAGGAGAAGGTACTGATCACGGCGTCCTGGGTGATGATCGTCACATCCTCCTCGCCGTGCCGGTCGATGATGAGATCGAGGATCTGGCGCTGGGCCGACGCAACATCACCGCTGGAGCCGAGCTTCACCAACACCCGGAAGAGGGAAGCGCGATTGAACATCTTCATGCCGGTGGAGACCGGGACTACCGCGATCTCGTCGAAGTCGATTCCCATCCGCATGCCCATCTCGTCCAGAACACCGATGACACGCATTCGCCACTCGCCAATCCTCACGACCTTGCCGATCGGGTTCTCGTTGTCAAAGAGCTCGCGAACGAGAGTCGTGCCGAGGACTGTGACGGGTGCACCACGGTCCCAGTCTCCCGCTGGCAGGAAGCGGCCGCTGCCCATTCCGAGCTCACGGACCTCGAGGAGCTCGTAGGTCGAGCCGACGATCATGACCTGGCGGTTGCGCTCGCCGAAGGAGACCCTTTCGGTGCCCATCGACACAGGTGCCACGTTACGCACCTCGCGCACCTGTCGACGTATGGCCTCGGCGTCATCGAGCGTCAGGTCGTTAGGCACTCCGCCGAAGCCCGGGAGCGCTCCAGTAGTCTCGGTCTTGCCGGGCACGACGATCACCAGGTTGGTACCCAGAGAGGCGAACTGATCGATGACGTAGCGCCGCGCCCCCTCGCCCAGAGCCGTGAGCATCACCACTGCAGCGACACCGATAGCCACGCCGAGCATACTCAGGCCGGTTCGCAGGCTGTGCCCGGAGAGGGCCCGGAGAGCGAATTTCAACAGGTCGGGGATGCTCACTGTGCCTCTTGGGGATCTCTGTAGGGGAGTAAATGGCCGTGGAAGTCGTCGGCCGAGATGTGCTGCGTGACGCGGCCGTCGAACATCACCATGACGCGATCGGCACGCCGTGCGACGTCGGGATTGTGGGTCACCACGATGAGCGTCAAACCCTCATCGTTCATGCGATCGAGAAGCTCGAGAACCTGGCTGCCGGACTCACTGTCGAGGTTGCCGGTGGGCTCGTCGGCAAGCAGGATCTGCGGCCCCATCACCGTGGCCCGAGCGATGGCGACTCGTTGGCGCTCCCCCCCGGAAAGCTGGTCGGGGCGGTGATCAGCGCGATCGCTCATGTCCACAGCCTCGAGCGCAGCAGCTACACGCCGGCGCCGCTCTGCTCGCGCAATGCCAGCGAAGATCATCGGGAGCTCGACATTAGCGGCGGCATCGAGCCGCGGCACCAAGTGGTAGGCCTGGAAGACGAAGCCGATCCAGTCCCTTCTGATCTCCGACAACTGCAACTCGTCGAGATCACCCACCTCTCGGCCTCCCAGCCGGTAGGAGCCGGATGTCGGACGATCGAGGCAACCAATGAGGTTCAGAAGTGTGGATTTTCCCGAGCCGGAGGGGCCCATTACCGCGATGTGCTCGCCGCTTTCGATCTGCTCGTCAACATCAACCAAGGCGTAAACAGGGCGACCCCCGACATCGAAGGTTCGGCAGATTCCCTCGAGCTGGATCAAGGCTCAGTCCATTTCGCCGGCGTTGGCCACGGCCAGGGCTCCTGGCTGCACCTCGGCACGGTCGAGGGAGCTGACGATCTCCTCTCCGGCCGTCAGGCCCGCCGTGATCTCCGTGAAGTTCCAGTTGCGCAGACCGATCTGAACACGTCTCTCGACCAATACTCCCTCTTCGATCAACAAGACCACGCCACCCTCGAGCAGGGTAGGTGTCGGCACGCGAATCGCATCTTCGCGAACCGAGAGGATCACCTCGACGTCCGCCGATGTTCCTGGCAGAAGGGTCGAGGCGAGCTCGGCATCGTCGAGCTCGACCTCGATTTCGACGGTGCGGTTCTGCGCCTCGAGGTCGAGCACGTAAGGCGCCACGCGAGCAACCAGCCCCTCGAAGGTGCGACCCGGAAACGAATCGATCGTCACCCGAGCGTGCTGACCCGGATGGATCCTCGCCGAGTCCACCTCGTCCATGGGGGCGCTCACGTAGATCGAGGAGGGGTCGATCAGATCGAGGACGGCGGGGATGGGCAACCCCGGAGGTGAAGGTGTGATGTACTCACCGACCTCCGTCACGACCTCCGCCACGACGCCGCTGAATGGTGCATAGACCGCGGTCTTCGCGAGCACCGTACGAGCGACCTCGACGGAGGCACGGGCTCGTTCGACCCCTGCCCCAGCAGTCCGACAAGCGGCAGCCGTTGTCTCGGCGGTGCTGCGTGAGAGATCGAGGAGGTTCTCGGATATGATTCGCCGGCTCGCCAAGGTTTCGTGCCGCGCGAGCTCACGAGCCGCCTGTTCAGCGGCCAAGCAGGCGCGTTCGCGCTCCGCTTCCGCAGCCTCCAGATCACGCTCGCTGAGCCTCACCTGGGCGCGCTGTGAGGACTCCTCAAGCCGTATCAGGAGGTCGCCTTCGCTCACGCGGGCGCCCTCGCGGTGCGGGATCTCCACTACCCTGCCACCGATCTCGGAAGAGATGCTGGCGCGTCGCCGGGCGCGAATCGTCCCGCCCTTGGAATTAGTGACGGTTTCCTCGACCCTGCCGCGCTCGACCGGGATCACGGTGACCTCGACGGGGCGTGGGGCGAAGTATGTAGCCCTGACAACGAAGCCTGCGGCCACGATTGCTGCGACAACGAGCACTCGAATCAGCCAGCGACGCATACACCAAATGTACCACCGGCGGGCAAGAGGTGTACGACCGAAGTTCTTCGACGCAGCTCAGCTCTGCGTGATGTCCAGCCGATGTGCCATGGCGACGAAGGTCGTGTACTTGAGTCCGAGCGCACTGGCTGCACGCGTCATCACGCCGCCGTTTTCCTCCAACGCACGAGTGATGAGCTCTCGCTTGAAGCCGTTGACGGCGTCTTCGAACTGTTCGAGAGACCCTGGCGACGCGACGGGCGCGATGCTCGGCGCACCCTGCTGGACAACCTGCGTCGCCAGCAACCGGAGGCTGAGCTTCGTTCCGCACTCTGGGCAAGCGAGTGGATGGCGCCGCAACTCTTCATGGCTCTCCAGCTCGAGGCCGGGGTCAGGCTCGCTCTCGGGAAGTATGACATTGCCCCATGGACGTGGCTGGGGTATCTGCATTCCTGCCGCTGTATGGCTGGCTGCCGCGATTGCTCGAATAGGGGAGCGAGATTGGCTGTACCTGCCGATGGCCATTGTCCCTTCCTTCCATCGCGCGGGGAGCGTAGGAAAGACGAGCATCTCCTTCATTCAATATGACGGGGGATGAGGGCAAAAAGTTGCACGCCGGCCAAGAAAGAGTGAATCGGGCCTGCTACTAGGCCTCAGAGTTCCTTACTAGTTCCCTCTATGCCACGATCAATCCAGGCCATGTACGCTCCGACCAGTGCCGCGATCGCCATGATCAGCGCACCCCCCGCTCGCAGCCAGTTTGGTCCTCCCGACCAAAGCAGTACCC
>JAUWTE010000368.1 GCA_030609765.1 Acidobacteriota bacterium | reverse complement strand
CCCAGGGCATCTCGGTGAACTCGAAGTTGAGGACCACACCGCCGTCTGTGGGGGTCGCGGTCGCGACGACGGACCCGAACAGCGAGATGTTCTCCAGACGGATGAGATCGCCGCGCACGACTTCGGGATCCAGCGGCTTTCCCCTATCGCTCCAGATCTCGCGCCCGATGACGTAGTCCTTGGTGACGGTATTGCCGGCAAGGGTGATCTCCTTGATGAGATCACCGGCGTGATCTTCGATGCTGGGATCGACATCTGCGAGGGTGGTTGGTGGCAGGAGCGCAACTGCGAGGGCTGCCACTGCGAGCGCGAGCAACCTCAAGAGGCCCCGTGCGGGGCGATGTGGGCTCACGTGGGGCATGGCCACAGTCCTCGGGTCCGGGATTATCTTGCTGACAATACCCTTACCATAGGATCCCATCCAGGGTTTGTGGGCGGCGCTCGCGTGGCTGAAGGCATGCGACAGCAGGTGCCCTGATCGCACACGAAGGACGTCGCCTCCCCGAAGGAAGGCTTTCCCTCAGATCAAGACTCCCGTAATTGTCATCAGGAAAATCAGTTAGCTTGGGTCCAGGCCGATTTCTCCAGCAGCCATCTCAGGCTAATCGGGCAAGGATTAGCATAGAAAGGCCAATCCTGCCGCTGGGAACTCCATCTCAAGCCTGAAGAACCCTTTGCTGATCCTCGCCGCGAAGTTCATTGCCCGCCTCTTTGAGTGAGAGCTGCGCTCTCGCAATCTTAGGAGCGCAGCGTCGCAGCGAGACGCAGCGGGTGAAGGAGCAGGTCGAGCGCGGAGGTGATACTCGGGGCAATGACGTCGGCAGCAAGCAGCGCCTGGGCGCAGGCCCCCTCTTCCTGGATCACCGCAATGCCGAGCGCCGCTTCGGCGAGCATCTGGTGATCGTTGCGGCCATTGCCGATCGCTGCTACTCGCCCGGGGCCCAGATTCTGGATCACCTCGCGCTTCGCGGCAGCCTGATCCTCTGCAGGCAAGACGACGACCTCCGCGGCCAATCCGGCGAGCTGTTCAGCGGCCTGCCCGAAGGTGTCGGCAGTGACGACGTGGACTGCGAGCCGGGTTCCGAGTGACTCGAGGCGGGGCGCAACGCCGGCCAAGAGCGTGCCATCAGCAGCAAGTGTGCCGTTGTAGTCGAGGACGAGGTGCTCGAGGCACAGCGGCTCATGTCCCGGAATTTCGAGTCTCAACATCGGTTCCTCCGGTGGACCCCGTGGGTCCTGGTGCATTTTCGTGCAGAAACTCAGGGGCGCGATCTAGCAGCCCGTGGCAGACGTCATCCGGGCCGTGAGCGGGCCTTTCACCCGAGATAACCAGGCCATGTCACGTTACCTTGAAAGGGGAAGGGCTTTCCAGGGCCAGATCCAGGCGGTCCGCCCCCGGAGTGTCCCGCCCCGGCTATCGTACCCACTCGAATGGTGTCTCCCGACTTGGAGCGTAACCGTGTCCTCTCGAGCCTGACGCCGGCCATCATTTCCATGATAGGATTTCTGTAGTTCCTTGTGATTCCTGATCCGCGAGGCTGTCTGAGATGGCAGAGAGGCGCGACATCATCATGGAGCCCGACGAGTCGCTCCTCCGTCGGGCACTGCAGGACCCCGAAGGCAACAGAGGGAGGCGGGCCGCTTCGGTCTTGCTATCGAGATACCAAAGACAAGTCTACGCCTGGTGTTTTCGATACGTGCAAGATCATGAGCGAGCTCTGGAAATGGCCCAGGAGGTTCTGGCACGAGCCTACGTGAAGCTGGGTCTGTTCTCAGGGCGATCGAAGTTCGGCACCTGGCTCTTTGCGGTCACTCGCAGCTACTGCCTCAATGAGGTAGAGCGTCCGAGGCTGCTCGTCGGAAGCCCTGAAGACCCGGATTGTCTGTCCTCGGACAGACCCGATCCGGAACGTGTCCTTCTCGAGAGGTTGGACGAAGAAGCGGTTCTGGAGTTGATCGAGAAACACCTGGATCCGGTTGAGCAAAAGGCCCTCTGGCTCCGCAGCTTCGAGAGGATGCCGGTCGAGACCATTACCCGGGTCCTGAGGATAGAGAATCCATCTGGTGCCCGTGCCGTCCTGCAGCGGGCGCGTCGCAAGCTGAGGACGGCACTGGAAGCCCGGAGACAATAGACGCTTGAGGACCGAGGCCGATGACCAAACGCGAGTGTATTGATATCGCTGAGATGCAGGACGTTTTCGAGCTGCCTCGCAGCCACCCTCGGCGCCGGCACTTGGAGGAGTGCCCCCGCTGTGCATCGCTGTTCGCTTCCCTGAGGAGCTTCTCGGACACATCGGATGAGCCCGCCGGGGCCGATTTCGAGGACGCTGACCGGCGGCTTTCGGAGGCTGTCGAGAATCGAATCGTGCGTGCGACTTCCGCTCGAGCGGACCGGGCGTCCGTCCAGGAGTCCGCGCCCTCGGCCATTGCCCGAGTTTTCGAGTATCTCCAACGCAGCCCACTGCGGCCCATCACGGCCGTGGCCGTCCTCGCCATCGCGTTGCTGGGCATCCGAATGATCGTAAACGCACCTCATGAACCCAGCCGAACCCGGACGCTCCGCGGTGAAACGGCACCCGGCAAGCAACAACCCGTCTTGGAAAGCCCCCGCCTCCTGACAGACGGCGGAACGCGGCTCTCTTGGCGGCCTGTGGAACGAGCGCAGAGTTACCGAGTCGTCTTCTATCGCGCCGACATGTCGGAGGTCGCCCGATGGGAGACGGGGCCCGAAAGCAACCTCCTCTTGAATGCCGCCAAGGTCGAAGCCCTCGCGGAAGCGCGCGAGCCACTTTTCTGGGGCGTGACCGCGCTGCGCGGCCGCGACGAGATCGGCCGCTCGCCGATTCGGGTGTTCACGGTTCCGGGCAAGTCCTGACGACGGCGCCTTCGCGATCTCGAGACCGCTCTCTCTGGATGGCTGTCCCTCCTTGTCCCCCCGAAAACCTCCCCATATCCTATCCTGCATAGATAGGCACTCACCCATCGCCAGCTGATTACGCGCGAGGTGCGCATGGCAGTCACATGCCATCCCAGCCCTACTGCCCCGAAGGTCCCCGTTCACCGATCTCCGAAACGCCGCCGCGCCGGGATCGAGGTTCGGCTGTGGGTGGTAATTCTCACCCTGGCCATGGGTCGTGTGGGCTCTGCCGCTGGTGCGATCCAGACAGACTCCACAGCACACGAAAGAGAGCGCGCACTGGCCCGCATCGACTCGCTCTGGAATGCCGGGGAGCTTGACTCCGCACGGGCCGCGATCGCACCGCTTCTGAGGGTGGCGGATGCCGAAGGTGATTCCCTCCTGCGGTTGGGCCTTCTGATCAGAGACGGGCTCCAGCGCGTTTCATTCGGCGACGCACTCGCTGGAGAGCCCGTTCTGCGCGAGGCTTTGGCTCTGGCCGAATCACTCAACGACTCGACCAACCTCTGCTCCGTGCTGCGCTGGCTGGGGGTTGCCGTGTCCGCGGGCGGGCGGGGAGCGGAAGCCACACGATACTACGAACGGCTTCTGCATCTGGCCACGGTGCTCGGCGACCCTTCACATGAAGCCTGGGCACGAGTCGGGTTGGCCTGGGAAGGGCGCCAGGCGGGGCGACTCGACGATGCCGCGCAACACTACCGGGAAGCTGCAGCCCTCTTCGAGGAGACCGGTGAGGTCGAAGGCTCCATCTGGGCTCTCAACGGTCGAGGCCTGGTGCTCACCGACAAGGGCGCGTACGAGGAGGCAGCCGAGTGCTACCGGCAGGCAGTGAACAACGCCCGGGGAGTGGACTTCAAGTTCATGGAGGCGGCAGCCCTGAACAACCTCGGGTCTTTGGAGTACAACCTTGGTGATCCCGGTGCTGCCGAGGAGCACTTCAGCCGCGCGTACGAGCTCCAGCGCGCGCTCGGGCACCGGCGAGAAGCCATCATTCCCGCCACCAACGTTGCATTGTGCCAGGTCGATCTGGGTCGCTTCTCAGAGGCCGATTCTCTCCTCGCGGTCTGCCTGAAGGACTGCGAGGAACTGGGCTACGTGGACCTCATGGGGGCGGTGCTGAGTCGTCTCGCCAGATCCAGCAGGGAACAGGGACTGCACGGAGAGGCAGCGCATCGATACCGCCAGGCGCTCGCCCTCGGCGACAAGCTCTCCCTGGACGTAGGCATGAATTGCCTGCTCGGCCTCGCACACACCCTGGCGACCATGGACAGCACCGAGGCCGCCTTGACCGTCCTCGAGCAAGGTGCCGAGCGGCTG
>JAUWTE010000019.1 GCA_030609765.1 Acidobacteriota bacterium | reverse complement strand
GCCCGTCGTGCCTGATCTGCAGCCGCAACGTAGCGCTCGGGAACCGGCACGGTCACCTCGACCTCAGACAGATCCACTAGCGTCACGACCTGGCCGCCGCGACTGGCCCACTCGCCGACCTCGAGATGAACCGCCGACACCTGTCCGGCGTACGGCGCGGTAATTCGAGCCTTGCGGATGAGCTCTTCGAGCCGCGCCGCGTCGGCAGTGAAGCGGGCCACGCTCTGAACCTGTGCGTCGCGGTCGGCGGTCGCCTGGTCGAGCTCACGCTGTGAAACAGCGTTTCGCTCCATCAAATCGGTCATTCGCGCGAGCTCGGACTCGAAACGAACCAGCCGTGCCGACGCCTCGTCACGGCTTGCTTGCGCAGCCGCCAGGTTGAGCTCGGCGGTGGTGGTATTGAGCTGCACGAGCAGGGCGCCCGCTCGCACCCGATGCCCTTCGTCGACGGCGATCTCGGCAACCACTCCATCGACCTCGCTGGCGATCACCGACTGGCGGTGTGGAGCCACGCTGCCGACGAGCTGCACGGGCTCGGCAGCTATAGTCTCGACGGCCTGGGTCACCTCCACCGCCATGGGACCGAAGCCCATCCCCCCACCCGGGCCTTCACCCGCTCCAGGCGGTCCCTCCGGCCCCCCCATTCCCGGGGGTGGCCCCGAGGGCCAAAACATCGCTGCCAGAACGGCCACGACAATCAGCGTGACGAGGGCGCCACCTGCGGCATAGATCGCGGGCGATTTGCCCTTCGGTGACGACGTACCAGGACTAGGTTGCTCGATGTTGTTCATGGATTACGGGCCCTCGGAACGGGCATGACGAGTGGGGCTTCAACCGCGGGAAGTCCCAGCGTATTTGCATGCCTGTGCCGGTGCAAGCGGGGTCCCCACTTGCCAATCAGGGGGCGTACGGCTAGCCTGTGGCCGCGAAAAAGATCCGGCTATCCAAAACGAGATTCTGATGCCTGCCGAAGCTGCCCTACGCTGCGAACATTTGGTGAAGACTTTCGACACCACTCGGGCTGTCGATGATCTCTCGCTCGAGGTCTCCCCGGGGCAGATTTTCGGTCTGCTCGGTCCCAACGGATCGGGGAAGACCACGACGATTCGTATTGGACTGGGGATTTACGTGCCGGATGGCGGCTCCCTCCTCGTGTTGGGGCATCGGGATCCCCTCGAGGTGCGCGATCGTCTTGGCTATTTGCCGGAGGAACGCGGTCTGTATCCGCGCATGCGAATCGACGAGCAGCTCGCCTTCCTCGGTACGATCCGCGGCCTTCCCTTCCGCGAGGCGAAGCGGCGGGCGGGCACTTGGCTCGAGAACCTCGGGCTCGCCGAAAATGCCAAGTCACAGACCAACGAGCTGTCGAAGGGAATGCAGCAGAAGGTGCAGTTCGCCGCCGCGGTCATTCACGAGCCCGACCTGCTCGTGCTGGATGAGCCATTTAGCGGCCTCGACCCTGTGAACACAAGGCTGCTCAAGGACCTCATCCTGGAGCAGAAGACGCGTGGAGCAACTGTCGTCTTGTCGACCCACCGCATGGATCAGGTGGAGCAGATGTGCGAGTCGATCTGCCTGATTCACGAGGGGCAGGCGGTGCTCACGGGAAAGCTCGACGAGATCAGAGCCTCCTACGGGAAGAGCACCGTACGGCTCGACTACGACGGTGATGCCAGCTCACTGGAAGGATTGAGCGGTGTGCGCGAGGTGCGCGATTCGGGCCGCAGCGCCAGTCTGCTGATGGAGCCTGCGGCCGACCCACAGGAGGTGTTACGACAACTTCTCGACCGCGTAAGGGTGCGCAGCTTTTCGCTGGAAGAACCTTCCGTCGAGGACATTTTTCTGGACAAGGTGGGCTACGACCCGCGCCACGAGGCGACATCATGAACCTGGGAAAAGTCGCACAGGTCGCTCGCAGGGAGTATGTGGCTCGCGTTCGCAGCAAGGCCTTCATCCTCACCACGCTTCTCATCCCCGGTCTGTTCGTCGTCTGGGGGAGCATATCCGGCCTCCTGCAGCGTACCGACATCGACCAGCTCCGACTCAGCGTGCTGGACTTCGGAACGGGCATTGGTGCCAACCTCACCGAGCATCTCGAGGGGATCGAGGAACTTCCGATCATCATCGAGGAGAGCTTCGAAGTCGGCCCCGCAGAGCAGGATGCGGTGCGTCAGCGCATGTCGAACCTGATCCGCGAGGACGATCTTGATGGCTACCTCGTCCTCCGACCCGACGATGAGATCCTGGCCCGAGCCCAGTATTTCGCCCGCGAAACCGGCAACCCGGTGATCATCGGCAGGCTGGAGAGGGCCGTCAGCGTCGCGGTGCTGGAGAACTGGTTCAGCGGCGAGGAGCTGGCGCGGTTGCGCAGAGTTCAGGGGGCAGATCTCGAAACCATCACGGTATCGGATGAGGGCGAGGAGGCCGGCGGTTTTTGGGTCGCCTACATCAGCACCTTCGTCCTCGGCATGCTGATCTACATGATGACCCTGATGCACGGCCAGCAGATGGCCATGGCAATCGTCGAGGAGAAGAGCTCACGTCTCATCGAGCTGATTATCGGCGCGGTCACGGCGGTCGAGTTCATGGCAGGGAAGATCTTCGGCGTGCTCGGCGCCGGATTGACGCAGCTCGCCGTGTGGATCGTCATGGGCCTGGTGGCGGTTCTCTTCGTCTTGCCGGGATTAGCGATGGCCGACGGGCTCATGGAGATCGGTTTGGCAGAGGCTTTCAGCATCGGCACGCTTTCCTACTTCCTGATCTTCTTCATGCTGGGATACGTCATGTACGTGACGATGTTCGCGGCCATCGGGGCCACCTGCAACAGCACCGAGGAGCTGCAGCACGCGATGTTCCCCGCCATGATGCCGATTCTGATCGGCTTCTTCTCCACCTTCTATGTGATGACCAACCCGAATGCGCTCGCGTCCCGGGTGCTGAGCTTCATTCCACTGTTTACGCCCTTTACGATGTTTGCACGCGTCAACGTCGCCGAGCCGCCGCTCTGGGAGGTCTGGCTCGCCATCTTGCTGCTGGCGGTCGCTGTGGTCCTGTCGGTATACGCGGCGGCGAAAGTCTTTCGTGTCTCGATCCTCATGCACGGGAAGCGACCGGCAATCGTCGATATTTGGCGCATGCTCAAGACCGCCTGACCTGACCCTCGAGGACCAACGTGGCTGCCTATTCCTGGATCTTCATCGACGGCGAATCACAACAGACATTTCGCATACGCTCAGGCGACCCAGTGTGGGAGACGGCTGAGGATGGCAGCATCGAGCAGGCTCGCTGCTCCTTCGAGGTGAAGAGCGAAGATGGCTCCGATTTCAGGTTCCAGTTGCGCGTATCCGGCGGCGTTCTCGAATCTCAAGGAATCGACTCGAGCGACGGGCTGATCCGGTTCATCAGCTCGAAAGGCGTCGACATCATCGAGGGCGTGATCAACCGCGGTGTGCGAGGCGACCAGCAGATCGTCTGGGAGTCGGACGGGGTTTCGGTCGGCTAGAGCTAGGCTCGCTGTGGCCGCCATTACAGCAAGCGCGACTGGCTCTCGGGTGGCCGCCCTACCGACGCCATGTTGTAGTATTCTGACCTACTGGTGTTCGGTATCCAAAAACTCCCCCCAAATATCGTACCGCCGTGAAACTGTCGACAGCGCAACGCCGATTCCGTCATCCATCAACGCGTCTCTCCTCGTGTTCCCTCGTCCTTCTGGCCGTGATCGCTTCGTTGGCCTTGGCCGCGGGCGCAGAGGCGTCGGAAGGGCAACAACAAGATCAGGCTCCTCCTGCTGGGGACGTCGTCGTTTATCTGCTCGATCATCAGTACCTGCCCACGGATGAGCTCACGACCATTCAGGCCGAGATCAACAAGATCTTCTCCGACGCGGGTGTGCGGATCACCTGGGTCTCGAATGCCTCACCTCGCCGGCGCCTCCTCGCGAATGAGCTGCGCATCGTCGTTCTGCCGTCCGATGGCACGAGGTGGTTCCAAGGGCCCTCGAACATCATCGGAATCGCTCCTCACGACGACACGGGTATCGGCCGTAACTGCTTCGTCTTCTACAGGCAAGCGATTTGGTTCCGCCAGCAGGCTGTTTGGAGGTGTCGCCAAGCCGTCGAGGCCCGTATCGAGGCGGCCATGCGAGGCGTGGAGGTCGATCCCTATATCGACTCCCTGGCGCCGGAAGATTGCGGCGACAGGCTGCCCTCCCTCACCGCCCTGATCGTCGCACGGGCCGCGGCGCACGAGATGGTCCACATCCTTCTCGCTAAGCTCGACCATGCCGATGAAGGCCTGATGAGGCAGTCCTTCGACATCAACGAGCTGTGGGCAGTGGGCAGCGAAGGCGGTCCCTTCCGCCTGACGGACCCCGAAATCACGGCATTGCGGTCATTCAGCACGCCGACAACGGGTGGCAGTCGCTAGCCCGGATTTACCATCGTGGTCCATCGCGAGAGCGCGGGCTGGCCTCCAATTCTCCCATTCAATCAGCAAAGGCATTCCTGCTATGCTGGATTGAAACGCAGGAGGTCGTTCCACGATGCGCCGAATACTCGAACGCATGGTCTTTCTGCTCGTCATGGCGAGCCTTTTCCTGGTAGCGCCCGCAGAGACGAGCCAGGAGAGGCAGCCACAGATCAGCGTTCTGTCGCCCGTGCAGGATGCCCAGGTGGCGGGACCCAACGTCCAGGTCCGGATGGAGGTCGAGGGAGTCACCCTGTCGCCACGCAGGTCGCGGATGGGAGCATATGTCCTCCTCCGTCTCGACAACGCGCCACCGGTAAAAACCTTCACCGATAACTTCACCTACAAGGGCGTCAGCGCTGGCAGTCACACCCTTCGAGTAGAGTTGCGACGAAATGACGACACCTCCTTCGACCCACCGGTTCGCACGCAGGTACGTTTTACCGTGCGGACTCCCGCTCCGTAGGCCGCGCTGAATGGCGAGCCGCGACGACTCCCGCGACCTCCGCACCCAGGATTTCGCCACCCCGGATGCTGAACCGGCCACGCTGCTGGCGAGCGGTGACGACACCGAGCCTCTGCCGGATCGGCGCTACACCTCGATTCTGTTCTGGCGGCTTGTGCGAACCCTCGATCCCGATCGAGGACCTGCGCGCATCCTCGATCTCGGCAGCGCAACTCAATCGAACATCCAGTTCTGGGGCGAGAGGGGCTTCACCGTTACCTGCTATGACCTCGTGCGGCATGAGATGGAAAACCTGTCGAGCCAGCCGATCACGAATCTGACCCTCACGGCCGAGAAGATCCGCCTGCGCACCTTGCCGTTCGAGGACGAGGCGTTCACGGCGATCTGCGCTTGGAATATTTTCGCCTGCATGCCGTTCGTGGTCGCCCGCCGGTACATTCGCGAGTGCTATCGCGTGCTCAGCCCAACGGGGATCGTTCACGCGATTTTCCTCGATGCGGATGGGCGTCTCGACACGCGCCGTAACTACAGGGTCGCTGATCGCCAGCAGCTCGACGTCTCGCCGGTCGCTGCTCAGCGCAGCGACACCGACTGGGTGGAGGCCGAGCTCGCCCTCATGTTCTCCGTGTTCGACGCTTGCGAGACGAAGCGCGGACCGTGCCAGACGCGGGAGCTCTTGGCGCAGCGCGGCCCCACGGGTCCGATCCCCTTCGGCGAAAGCAGGCGCTGACCTCGCCGAGAGCGAGCGGCGAGGAAATCAGATCTGTACGGCGCCGCTGATGATCTCTCGCATCGCTTCCACAGCCCGCTCGCACTCCGCCAGCGAGGTGTAGATATGCGGCGAGAAGCGAATGCCCCCGGCCTCGACACCGCTCGGCGCACAAACGATTTGCCGCTCCCGATATAACCATTCATGCGCGCGGCGCGGGTCCACTCCGTCGACATGGAAGGTCACGACCCCGCCCGAGAAATCGGCGGCCATGGGCGCATAGATCGTCACGCCGGGTAGCTTGCTGAGCTCTTCCTTCAGCAGGCCGGTCAGCGCCGCGACCCGTGCCTCGATCGTCGCGCTGCCGATTTCTTGTAGAAACAGCATGGCGTGACCGAAGGCCGCCAAGGCGGCATCATCACGCTGGCCCAATTCCTCGAACCGGTCGGCGGCGCCCTCCTCAGAGGGACCTAGTCCCACCACGCTGGGCCAGACTTCCGCCTGCCGGTCGTTGCGGATATAAAGAACTCCCACCTCACGCGGCGAGCAGGGCCATTTGTGTCCGCTCGCCGTATAGAAGTCACAACCCAGGTCGTGCAGGTCGACATCCAGGACACCACAGGTTTGGGCCCCGTCGGCGAGGGTCAAGATGTTCTGCCCACGAGCCCATTCCGAGATCTCTCGCGCCGGGTAGCGACAGCCCGCTGTATTCGTCACGTGACTGAAGGACACGAGCCGCGTGTGGGGCGTGGCGACGGCTCGAAAACCATCCAGGAGAGCTTCAGGGCTCGGTGGCGGCGATGCCAAGGGCACCTCGATAACCTTGAAGCCGGCGCGGTTTGCGCGCACTTTCCACGAGGCCATGTTGCTCGGGTGGTTGTGGGCGCTCAGCAACACCTCATCGCCAGGGCCCAGGTCGAGACCTTGGACAATGAAGTTGTTGCCCTCCGTGGTGTTGCGGGTGAGGACGATCTCATCAGGGTCGGCCTTCAAGAAGGAGGCAAGTCGCTCGCGGGTAACGCGGCGCGCCTCGGCGAACTGGGCCCGGTTCTGAAAAGACGGATCGGCATCGATCGATGCGGCCAGGCTCGTGAAGGCGGCGCGCGCCGGGCCCGAGGCAGGTGCCAAATTGGCCGAGTTCATGGTGATGCGGCCACCGAGATCGAAAGCGGCGAGCACGTCGGACCAATCCCGGTCATCGCCGGGCGATCTTTGCGCCATGGAACGAGGCTCGATCGCTCGCATCGCCGCAGCAAAGGCGCGGTCGGCCGAGGCCAAGGGGTGGAGGGACGCTCCCGTGGCAACGCCCGTGAGTCCGATGAAGTGTCGCCTGGTCCAGCCTCGGTTGCCGCTCATCGATCGTCCTCTCTCGAGCGTCGAGCCGAGTCGCATCCCGCGGTCGGAGTACCTGATCAGCCACGCACCATGGCCCGCATGACGAACATGGCGTTGGCCGGACGCTCAGCGATTCGACGCATGAAGTAGGGACACCACTGCTCCCCGTAGGGCACATAAACGCGCATCCCGTGTCCGTTCTGGATCAGGTTAACCTGCTCATCCCGCCGGATGCCGTAGAGCATCTGAAACTCGTAGCGGTCGGGGCCGATGTTGTTGCGCTCGGCGTACTCGATGATGTGTTCGATCATCTTCGGATCGTGCGTGGCGAAGGCGGGGTAGTTGCCGTCGTCGAGCAGCATCTCCGCCAGCTTCTTGTAGCCTTCGTCCACTTCCGTCTTCTTCTGGAAGGCTACCTCGGGAGGCTCCTTGTAGGCGCCCTTGCAGAGGCGAACCTGGGCATCGATCTTGTTGAGCTCACGGATGTCATCCTCACTGCGCCGCAAGTAGGACTGGACGGCGACACCGACGTTGCTGAACTCGGAGCGCACCCTTTTCATGGTGTTCATCGTTCGTTCGGTGGTGGAGCTGTCCTCGATATCGATGCGAACGAAGTTGTCGAGCTCGACGGCCTTGGACAGAATAACGCGCAGGTTCTCGCTCACCAGGTCATCGTTGATCGCCTGGCCGAGCTGGCTGAGCTTCATCGACACAGAGGCCCCCACCTGAGTTTCCGCGATGGTGGCGAGCATGTCGCAGTATGTCTGTGCCGCGGCCCGGGTCGCCGCCTCGTCGGTGACGCTCTCACCGAGATAGTCGAGGGTCGTGTAGAGGCCCGTGTTGTTGAGCTCCCGCACGGCGCCGAGAGCCTCTTCAAGGCGCTCTCCGGCAATGAAGCGTCGAGCGAAGCCCCATCTCATGCCATGGCGGCTGACCCATCCGGTGAAACGAGGACTGTCTGCGAGTGCGTAGATAATCCGTCTGGCGGGCATCGTGGAAATATCCCCCCCAAATGTTCAGGACACCTGCTGCCGGGCGCGAATCACCAGTGCGGGTGAGGCGCCTTTGGGCGACTTTACCACAGCGCAGGTTGGCGCCCACGCAGCTACAGCCGCGACTTTTCAGCGAGTCGCGCCTCGTTGATAAATCCGGGCTATGATCCCGCGATGCGCTATCGACCTTCTCAACGATTCATGGTCACGGCGGCGGTCATGGCCGGTATGTTCCTGTCGGCTATCGACACGACGGCCGTCGCTACCGCCATGCCCCGAATCGTCGAAAGCCTCGGTGGGCTGGCCCTGTACTCATGGGTCTTCTCGATTTACATGCTCGCCTCCACGGCCACAGTGCCCCTGTTCGGGTATCTGTCGGATCTGTACGGGCGCAAGCGCCTCTACTTGCTCGGCGTCACCCTGTTTGTTGGCGGCTCAGTGCTGTGCTCGGCCAGCACCGATATGGCCCAACTCATAGCCTTCCGGGGCATCCAGGGAATCGGCGCCGGAGCCCTGATGCCGATCACGTACGCGATCGTAGGAGATATCTACGAGCTCGAAGAGCGCGCCAAGATGCAGGGCCTCTTTTCGGGAGTCTGGGGAGTCTCGA
Source organism: Acidobacteriota bacterium (assembly GCA_030609765.1). Classification (GTDB taxonomy): domain Bacteria; phylum Acidobacteriota; class UBA890; order UBA890; family UBA890; genus CALAKE01. The sequence goes on along the minus strand of JAUWTE010000019.1, from coordinate 7,186 downwards.
GCGTCGTCGGGCCACTGGTCGGCGGAGTTCTTTCTGACCTGTGGAGCTGGCGCGCCATCTTCTTCATGAACCTGCCCATAGGAATCGTGGCGGCAGTGCTGATCGTCATGTACCTGAAGGAAGAAGTGCACGGGGAGGAGAGCGGCGGGGTCGACGTGCTCGCCCTGGCCAGCCTCACCGCGGGGGTGGCAGCCCTACTGTTCGGTCTGCAGCAGGGAGGTCGGACCTATGCCTGGGCCTCTCCGCAAATCGTCGGCCTCCTGCTGTTGAGTGTCGTCGGCGTCGCCACATTCCTGCTGCGCGACCGCAAGAGCGACCGACCAGTGCTTCATCCGGCCTTGATGTCCGACCGCATCTTCCTGGTCGCTAGCGGCTCAGGGGTGTTCGGGGGCGCGGCGCTGTTCGGCCTGGCTGCCTATGTGCCCCTGTATGTGCAGGGAGTATTCGCTGGTAGCGCTACTCTCTCCGGGGCCAGCCTCATTCCGATGACCTTCGGCTGGGTCACGGCGAGCGTGATCGCGGGCCGATTGCTCCTGCGGATTGGCTACCGACCCACCGCAACGTGGGGGCTCGCGGCGTTTATCGCGGGCACGCTGATCATCGTCGGCTCCGCCACCTTGCCCTCGCTGACGGTGCTCCTGGCCGGCATGGCGGTATGCGGCGTTGGCCTTGGACTCTCCATGACCTGCTTTCTGATCGCGGTACAGAACAGCGCGCCTCCGGGCCTCATGGGAACGGCCACGGCCTCTGTGCCCTTCACACGCAGCATCGGTGGCGCGGTTGGCGTTGCTGCCATGGGAGCTGTGCTCCTGCAGTCTCTGGGAGCAGAAGGCCTGGCTCTGAGCGCAAGTGGTACCTCCAGCATCGCCGGCCCGCTGGCGGCAGCAATGTTCAAGGTGTTCCTACTTGCCAGCGCCTTCGCGGCGGTGGCGTTCGCGATCGGCATCTGGCTACCCAGCGGCAAGGCCCAGGACCTGGCGCGCCGCTAGCCTGCGGGCTAGTTGGTCCAGGGCTCCTCGGAGTCAGCCCAGTGGTCGAGCGCGTCGGTGTCGAGAAGGTGGATACGCCTCCCCACGATGTCGATCGGACCGGCTCGTCGAAGCTCGTTCAGCAGGGTGCTGGCCGTCTCACGCGTGGTGCCGATCCACTCCGCCAGGTCAGCCTGCGTCAAGCGGGCGTTGATCACCAAGCGGCCATTGCCGCGCACGCTGAGGGTTCGGCTGAGCTCGAGGAGTCCTTCGGCCAGTCGCTGGTGGACCCGCTTCGTGGTGAGCGCCGCGACCTTCTTCTCCTGCGCGTTGAGCCTTTCGCCAAGGTAGCGGGCCAGCCCCATCACGATCTCGCAGTGCGAGCCGAGCAGCCGCACCATGGGACCCTTCGGAAAGGCCGCCAGGAATGCGTCTTCGAGAATGAGTACGTCTTCCCGGTACTCATCGTCACCGAGCAAGGCCCGCGCGCCGATGAGATGCCCAGGGCCGAGAAAGTCAGTAACCATGATGCGCCCGGAGGGCATGAGTCGGCTCACCTTCACGGCACCATCGAGCAGTGCGTACACCGTGCTCGCCGCATCGCCCTGCCGGCACAGGTACTCGCCCCGGTCGGCCCACTGTGCCGACGACAGCACAGCAAGGTTGTTGAGATCGTCGATCGACAGATCTTGAAGGGCCGAGCAACGGCGCAGTAGTTGTGGTTTGACACTCATCTCAATCGTCTCGTCATGCTACTGGAGCACCGCTTCAGGTAGCTGTTGACGGAGCGTCACCTTGAGTTGCTCCGCTACGGATTCGAGTCCGACGCCGTCAGTCTGAACTTTGGTCAGCAACAGCGCCCCTTCCAGGGCGGCCATCAAGAAGCGCGCTTGGTCCGAGGGCCTTTCGGCGCCACCCTCGCCTAGGACTTCGGCCAGACGGTCGCACCAGCTATCGAACGTAGTCTCGATACGAGCACGGAATGCTTCGTCGAGGTCGCCCATCTCCAGCGCCATGCGTCCGAGCGGGCAGCCAAGGTAGCCATTGTGGCGCTGCGCTTCCACCGTGGAGTCGATGAACCTTTCGAGCCGCTCCAAAGGCTCGAGAGGAACCGACAGCGAAGGACAAACGACATGTTCGTCGAACTCATCGGCCCATGCCTCGATCACTGCCAAGCCCAACGCCGTCTTCGAGGGGAAGTAGTAGTAGAAGTTCCCCTTGCAGACTTCTGCGGCGCGGATGATCTCATCGACGCTCGTCCGGTGATATCCCTGCCGGGAGATGATCTCGGCAGCTCGCGCAACGATCAGCTGACGTGTCTCTGTCAACGCACTCTCCACGTATAGACTGACTAGTCGGTTTATACATGCTCTCCCACCGGCAGGTGCGCTGTCAAGAAGAGCCTGGAAGCTTCGGCTATAATCCGGCGCATGTCGCTTCTGCCACAGCCGTTCACGCCCGAGCTCAAGGTCCTGATCCTGGCCGGCAGCAATGAGCTGCCCTCGCCAAGAGAGGTAGAGGTCCGCGCCCGGAGAGGCAAGGAAACCCCTCTAGAGGGCAAAGCCTTCTTGCGGCTGCACGGTCGGCTCGTGATCGAGTACGTTTTCGACTGGATTCGTGAGGCTGGCCTCGAGCAAGTTTGGGTCCTGGCACCGGCCGAGTGTCTCGCTTTGATCCCCGAGAGCTACGCCTTCACGCCGATCGAGCAGACGCCAGGAGCTTCGCTGGCCACCAATCTGCAGAAGGCCAAGGGAATCCTCCAACCCGCGGACGGAGAGCCCACCCTGGTCGTTTTCGGTGACCATCCGCTCACCACAGCCCGAGCGCTCTACGATTTCCTCTCCTTCTGCGGCGCCCGCCTGCACGAGGCCGATTTCTTCCACGGGCTGGCCACCACCGAGGCCTACGCTGCGTTCTCGCAGTACTTCCAACGCACTTCCGTGTGGATGCGCGAAGCCTCCGGCCGAGCGACGGGATTGAATCTGGTCGTTTCATCGCGTGTGCATCGCGTACCGGCAGCCGACCACATCTATTCGGTGAGGAAGCTCGAGCGGTTGGGCAGGTTCCTTAGCATGCTGGCGCGCCAGATCTACTTGCTCGGAGGTTTAGCTCCGCACGCGGTTTGGGATTCGGTTCGCATGTACGTTGCCAAGGACTTCGAAAAAGGCATCCGCCGGGGCGGCTGGTTCGGAAGGTTCTGCCAGCGCCGAGTCGACGCACTCAGACGGCGCGTGCCGATGGCTCGGCTCGAGAGTTATGCCGCGCGCCTATTCGGTGCGGAACGTGGCGTCCGCGTCGCTCCTCTGGCCCACGGAGGCACGGCGATCGACGTCGACTTCGCCGAGGAGCTCGCGGTCATCGAGGAGAACTGGGGCGACATGGTCGAGCTGACCCGGAAACAGGACGCCGAGAGCGCAGCCCGATCCTAGCCGGCCTCAGCCTGCTGGAACCTCGAGCGGCTCACGGTAGATCGTCCGGTAGCCGAGAAGCTGGTCTTCGAGAATGAGCTCGAGGGTGTAGCTCCCCTCCGGAGCCTGCATCTCGATGCTGCGCTCGACGATTTCATCCCCGCGCCTCTCGAGATCCTCGAGCGGGACCTCCACGGAGATATGCTCGGATGTTTCGGCGACCGCCTGGCCCGACTCATCCAGGAGAATCGCACGCACCACCATCTCCGTCTGGAACGTGCCCTCCACGGCGTGAAAGATGAGGGACCCCATGCGCCAGGAAAACGACAGTGTAACGGTGGTCTGCCCCCCCTGCCCCGCCGCGAAATCGGCCTCCCAGCCAAATGGAATCTGGGCGTCCGGGAATGCTACGGTGGCGCGCACATCGTCCATGGCGGCACGATAGTCAACAGGCCGGATCAGCGTCTCATCGACAACGGAGATCATGGAGATCTCCATGTCGGTGGGCAGCTCGATGAAGGTGCTGTTGCGCTCCATCTCTCGTCGCATGGAGTCGACGCCGCCAAAGTCATCGTTGGGTGGTAGGAGACGCCACCTACCCGTGCGGAAGACAAACAGGAGACTCTCGTTGGCAGGCCAGTCGGGAATGAGGCGGTCGTAGCTCCAGAGGATCGGCGGCCGGTCGGAGAACCCCGCCCCCAGGCCCAGCTCACGCCGGGTCCGATCCGGGGGGCCCAACACGAGGACGACGTGCCCGAACAGAGTTTCCCAGCCTGGCTTCCCGTTGCCGAAGTTCTCGTTGGCATACTCGATGCGTTGCTCGAACTCCTGCAGAAACTCGTTGTCGGGCCCGCGCAGGCGAGGATCTCGTCGCTGCCAGAACAAGCGGATGAACTGCAGCCGCTCCTGGGTGGTGTCGAGCTCCGCGAAGAGGTCCTGCTCCTCCTCGGTCGAAATGTATTTCACGGGCCCATCCATCCACCGCAGCGTCCAGGCCTCGAGCGTCTCGCCCTCGGCCGGGCCCAATGAGCCTCCCTGCTGGGCAGCGGCGCGTCCTTCCGCCAGCCCGATCAGGGCCGCGGCACAAACCAGGGCGCCGGTAGCTAGCGCCGCCATCTTCGTCCAGCCCAAGGACTTCATCCTCTTCATCGTCAATCGTCTCCAGGAATGCACATCAAATCTTCCGCAGAATGACCAAGCTGGCGTCGTCATGCCAATGCCGGCTTGCACAGAATCGCTCTACTGCTGTGTAGATCTCCTCGACGATGACGGCAGCCGGCTGCTGGACGTTATCCACCACCACCTGCGCGAGCCGTGCAATTCCAAACTCTTCTTCTTTGGAGTTGATGGCCTCCACGAGCCCATCCGAATAGAACGCTAGCACGTCGCCGGTTCGCAGCGTGCGCTGTCGGGGCTCTCCCGGTGGGATGGGTAACAGGCCCAGCGGCGGCCCCGTCGACTCGAGCTTTTCGATCTTGCCGTCGGCTGCCATGAAATGGAGCGGGTAGTGATGCCCGGCGTTGACATACCAGATCTGCCCGTTGGAAACGTCGATCTGCGCGAAGACCATGGTCATGTACTGGTTCGGGGCGGACATCTCGAGCAGCACCTCACCCAGCCTCGGCAGAAGTTGCGTTGCGCTGCCATCGACGCGCACCTGTGTGTGAATGGCGCTCTTCGCCATCGCCATGATCAGACCGGCGGTCATGCCGTGACCAGCAACGTCGCCGAATACGACTCCGAACCGGTCGTCGGGCAAGAGCAGGTAGTCGAAGTAGTCACCCCCCACCTCGGTCGCCGGTATCGACCGGTCGGCAATGTCGAGGCTGTGGATCGGCGGCGGCTTGCTGGGCAGAAGGGCGAGCTGCATCTGGCGGGCGATCTCGAGCTCACGTTTGCGGCGCTCGGATTCGACCATTTCGCGCATCAGGCGGGCATGCTCCATGGCCAATCCCACCTGGCTGGCGAATCCGGAAATGCTGTGAATCTCAGTTGGCGGAAACGCGTGCTCTTGGTGGCGACCAGCGATCAACAACGCCCGGGGCTCACCCTCCGGCGACAACACCGGCACACTCACGGAAGAGCCACGAGCCGGCTCCCAGATGCGGCGGAGAGCACCGGGTTGGGCTTTACTGTGGTCGGCGACGAGTAGTGGTCGCCGATCGCTGAACTGCTCGGCTACGGTTGCCCACGGCGACCTCGCGCTGTGGCGGTAGAGGTGTTCGCCGTCGGCATCGACCCTGAGCAGTGAGAACACCGAGCCGTCCCCTTCCGGTGCGGGCTCGACCACTGCCAAGACGTCCGGACTGCTGATCCTGTGCAACGAGCGCAAGATCGCGGTGTGGAATTCCTGCGGGTCCATCGCCGTGCGTGCCGTCAGGCCGAAATCGTAGACAGCATCGAGCTCCTGCACCTTGCGCTCGTAAAGCGAGGCTCCTGACATCGCCTGCGCGACGCGAATCAACAGCAGCACAACGTACAGGAGGCAGAAGACGGACCCTAGCCGGATGTAGCCGAGAAGCATCGCCCAGGGCGAATCGGAAGACAGTGAGAAGATGCTGGCCGCGGCAATGAGCGGGATCGTCGAGAGCACGCCTCCCACGAGCACCGAGACCCGCTGCCGGCGATCCAAGGTGATCAGCCAGCCCATAGGCGCGAGCAGGCCCAGGGTAACGCCTGCGAAGCCGAGCACGCCCACCGCGGCCGTACCGAGCAAGGTGCAGCCAACTACCGTCGCATAGGCAGCCGCCAGCAGGAATGCGCGGTAGCGGAGGCGAATCACCGCCAGATCGACGGCCACGAGGACGGCGACGCTGAGGGCCACCGCTCCTGTTGCCAGCAGCAGCGCGGTCAAAGGTTCTGAGAGCCCTTCAGGAACCGGCAGGAGAGAGGCGGTTTGGCTGTACAGCACAGAAAGCCACAGCACCTGCACTGCCAAGGCGGCCGAGCGCAGCTTGCGATACTCCTCTCCCGGGACGCGGACCTCACGGAGCCAGTACCAGATGAAGGTCACCGCCAGCAGGCCACCGCTCGAGAGGCGAACGAGGAACACCGACCACTCCTCGGCCGCGAGAGTGGTCAGGGCAGCCGTCAAGCAAGCGACGAGTAGCAGGACGTCCCAGGTCGAGCGCAAATCTCCTTCTCCTTTTGGCCGCATTCTACAGCGAGCAGGCCTTCCGTTGTCGGCGAGGGTCGCCTTTGCTAGTATTTTCAGCGGCTGGTGGAGGATCTGAGCGAGATTCCGAGCCGGCATACCCGGGCGCTGATCTGTGCCCCGTCCTTAGACCCGTTGGAGCCCTAGAAGATGGTTGAGGTAGACCGTCTAACCAAGTTCTTCGGCAGCTTCGCTGCCATCCGTGATGTGTCGTTCATCGCGGAGAAAGGCCAGATCCTCGGCTTTCTCGGACCCAACGGCGCGGGAAAGACGACGACGATGCGAATTCTCACCGGCTACATGCCGGCGCATAGCGGCACCGCGCGAGTCGCGGGCTTCGACGTGTTCGAGGATTCCCGCGAGGCCAGACGGCGTACCGGCTACCTGCCGGAAAGCCCGCCCTTGTACCCCGAGATGACGCCAACGAGCTACCTCGATTTCGTCGCTCGTATCAACGACGTGCCGCGGGGTCAGAGACGTGACGCAGTAGCCGGAGCATTGGAGGCAACCCAAACACACGACGTCGCGAGACAGCCGATCGGCACGCTCTCCCGCGGCTACAAGCAGCGCGTCGCAATTGCCCAGGCGCTGGTGCACGATCCGGAGGTGCTGATCCTCGACGAGCCGACCATCGGCCTGGATCCGAAACAGATCAT
>JAUWTE010000020.1 GCA_030609765.1 Acidobacteriota bacterium | reverse complement strand
TCGAGACCTCCAACAACATGAAGGTCCGCATTGCCCTGAAGCACAAGGGCATTCCCTTCACCTTCGAGACCATCGATCCGTCGGATCGCAGCGAAATCGAGCGTCTGTCGGGGCAGCCGCTGACACCCGTCATGGTTCATGGCGGCAGCGTGCTTTTTGACTCGGCCGCCATCCTGCGCTACCTCGATGCCAATTTCCCCGAAACGCCGAAACTGTTTGCCGGTTCGCGTGAAAGGATTTGGGAGATCGAGGAATGGGAGGGATTCGCCCGCCACGAGCTCGCCGCAGCGATGAAGCTGATGCTGCCGCTGCGTCTCGCGGGAGAGGAAGACGCGGAGGTGGCGGCGCATGCGCAGGAGCTCTTCGAAGAGGCCACTGGCAAGCTCGAGGAGCGACTCTCGGGGCAAGAGTGGCTGATGGGCGATGAGCTCACCGCCGCCGACATCACCGCAGCTCCCGTGGTCTTTCGCACCGAGAAGGCGGGCTTCGCCGCGCTTCCGGACGGCCGCGACGAGACCCGCGCGTGGATGGACAAAGTGATGGCGTTTGACGTCTAGCAGGTGGCTCGGCTCAATCCCGAAGACATATCTGTACCGAGCCCCGGTGCGCGAGCTGTCACTCTCTGAGCTCGGCGAATCCAGCGGCGCTGAAATCGCCATCGAAGGCGAGCGCCTGCCGGATCTTCGATGAACGCATGAGCGCGAAGCTGGTGGCGTTCACAAAGGAGTACTCTCGCTCATCATGACGGCGTAGCCAACGCAGCGCCTCGTCTTCTCGCTTCGCATCGATGGTCAATACGCGAACTCGCGGAGAACGCTCGACCGCGTCCAAGAACCCCACCGCGGCTCCGTGTCCGGCTCGCCGCCGCAGGTAGGTCCAGGTTTCCCCGCGCACATGATTGCTGGTCACGAGGGGAGCATCAGAGAGCTGACTCAGCAGAGCCACTGCCTCCTCATGGCGAGGATCGCGACGATTCCGCAGCGCGATCCAGAATGAGGTATCCACAAAGATCATCGGTAGACGACCTCGTCGACGGGCTCGAAATCGAAATCGTCCGCTCCGATCATCTGGCCCAGCGGGTCAGCCTCCAGAGGAGGCAGTGCCGAGAGTCGTTCGCGCACGTACTCACGGATCAGGGCTGCCTTCGATGTGCCCTCAGCGAGTGCCTTGCGTGCCAAGGCATCGTCGAGATCCTCGTCGATCATGATCTGCAGTCTCCTCATATGATAAGCATACATCAGTTATTCAATGTATGTGTATATTCATTCCGAAGCGCCCGCGCGGCCGTCCCCTGGAGGCAGCGCTGTGGGCACTACCCTCATCGGACGGCCATCGGATACGAAAAGGCTGTCCCTGGCGGGTTGTAAAAGATGTAAAAAGGCTCCTGAGGCCGTTCCTCTTGCGTAGCGTGTCGGGCACATCGTTGTTACGATCGCTGCGAAGCAGTCCTCGCCCAGTTTCGGTGGCATTCACGGAGGCACGCATTGGCGCTTGCTCCACGTTGCGCTCTGTCCACCCCTGTCTCCGTCCCTCTGTCCCTCTTCATCTCCCCTTGCGCTGCCCGCACCTCTCACCCCGCCGGTCCACTGGCCAACACGTGCCCGTGCCAGGAGGGAGAAGGGAGACGCGGGTGAGCCCACGGGAGGAGTGTGCTTCATGATCTTTGTCGTCAGGTCGCTTCGTGCTTGCAGCATCGCTGTGCTGCTCATTGCGCTACTGCCCATTTCCAGCACCATCGCAGCGCCCTCTCCGAGCGCTCCGGCACCGCAGCAGGTGAAGGCGACAGAGGACTTGCTGCGCACCGTGCAATACCGGCAGATCGGACCGATGCGCCAGGGAGGGCGCTTCGTCGATTACGCCATTCCGCTCCAGGACACGGCGACGATCTACGCCGCGACGGCCTCGGGAGGCCTGTGGAAGAGCGTCAACCACGGCCTGACATGGGAGTCGATTTTCGACGTCGACGACATCTTCTCGATCGGGGCCGTGGCGGTTGCACCCTCCGACCCGAACCTTCTCTGGGTCGGCACCGGCGAAGGAAACAACTCGCGTAGCGCCTACTGGGGCAACGGCGTCTACAAATCCACCGATGCCGGCGAGACCTGGACCCACATGGGCCTGCCGGATTCGCAGCACGTCGGCCGCATTCGCATTCATCCGACCCATCCCGACATCGTCTACGTGGCAGCGCTCGGTAACCTCTATTCCGACAACCCTGAGCGTGGTCTCTACAAGACCACCGATGGAGGCGATACCTGGAACCTCGTGCTCACCGATGTGATCGAGCCGAGTGGCGACTTCGAGGGCGAGACAACCCGGCACATCGGCGTGGTCGACGTGGTCATGGACCCGCGCGACCCCGACGTGCTCTACGCAGCCACCTACGACAAGGTGCGCAGACCCTGGACCTTCAACGAAGGCGGCCCCGGCAGCCGCATCTACAAGACCACCGACGGCGGCGACAACTGGGAGATGCTGACCAACGGCCTGCCTGCAGGAATGCTCGGGCGCATCGGCCTGGATGTTGCCCTGTCCAACCCCGACATCGTCTACGCGGTCATCGAGGACACCAACTCGGAAGGTGTCTCTGACGACGTGCGCTACCAGGAGCTCCTCGACGGTCGGCCCCCGGAGGTACGTCCGGTCAACGACCGCATCTGGCGCTCCGACGATGCGGGCGCATCCTGGCACGCCGTCAGCCCCGAGGAGCGCGCCGTTGGCGGCTCCCCGCCCTATTACTACGGACGCATCATCGTCGACCCGAACGACCCTGACCACATCTTCGTCCTCAGCGCCGGGTCACAAAAATCCATGGACGGTGGCGCCACCTGGGAACGCGCCTGGAGGTTCGGCGGCGACGACCACGCGCTCTGGATCAACCCCGCCAACTCCAAGCACATGGTCATGGGCTACGACCACGGCATGGGCGTTTCCTTCGATGGTGGGCTGAACTGGTACCACCCCGACGACATGCCCCTGGCCCAGTACTACGCCGTCGGTGTGGACATGGCGTATCCGTACAACATCTACGGTGGACTGCAGGACAACGGCTCATGGCGTGGGCCCAGCACGAAGCGCGATGGCGGCCCGATCTACTTCGAGGACTGGGAGAGTGTCGGCGGTGGCGATGGTATGTACAACGTCGTCGACTGGTCGAACAATCGCTACGTGTACAACGAGTCGCAGTTCGGGCCGCTATCGCGCCTCGACCTGCTGACCGGCGAGCGCAAGTCGATCCGCTACGTGCGCCCAGAAGGCGAAGAGCAGCTTCGCTGGAACTGGAACGCCCCGATTCTGGTATCGCAGCACGACCCTGATGTCATCTATCACGCTGCCAACGTGCTGCTGATGTCCTCGTTCCGTGGCGAGAACTGGGAGGAGATCAGCCCGGATCTGACGACCAACGATCCGGACAAGATCCGCGGCATCGGCAATATCCAGTACAGCACGATCACGAGCATCGACGAGTCGCCGATCGTTCCCGGAATACTGTGGGCGGGAACCGACGACGGCAACGTCTGGGTGACCCAGAACGGTGGTGAAGACTGGACGCAGCTCAACGACAACATTGCCGGCAACCCGGAGTACTGGGTGAGCCGCGTGGAAGCGTCCAACCACGATCCCGGCACCGCCTACGTCAGCTACACCGGATACCGACGCGACGATTTTCGACCGTTCGTCTATATGACCACTGACTTTGGCGAAACCTGGACTCCGATCGGCGCCGGGTTACCCGACGAGCCGGTCAACGTCATCCGTGAGGACCACAGGAACCCGAACCTGCTGCTCATCGGTACAGAAATGGGTGTTTACGTGTCCCTCGATGGAGGCGAGAGCTGGGCCTCGATGCGGCAGAACATGCCGACGCAGCCGGTCCACGACCTGCTGATCCATCCGCGTGAGAACGACATCGTTGTAGCAACGCACGGGCAGGGCATATTCGTGGCTGACATCTCTCCCCTGCAGGGGATCTCTCCCGAGGTGCTCGCGCAGGGTGCCTACCTGTTCGACGTGGCGCCGATGGTGCGCTGGGTGGACAACGATCGAAGGGCGGTGAGCTCGCACAACTTCTTCACCGGCGAAAGCGAGCCCATTGCAGCGTTCATTTACTACTACCTGGAGAGCGAGGCCACCGAGGCACCGACGATCTCCATCTTCTCCGGCGAGCGCCTGATCAACGAGCTCGAGGGCACCAACGAGGCCGGTCTCAACAAAGTCGAGTGGGACGGCACCGTGCGACGCGAGCGCACCGAGGAGGAACGCCAGCAGTACGAGGAGATGATGGAACGACGTCGCCAGTTCGGTGGAGGCTTCGGTCGGTTCGGCCGGCCGATGGATCCCGACTACGTTTTCTCGCCGGCGCCTGTGGGTGACTACACCGTGGTTCTGGCCGTCGGTGATGTGAAGTTCGTGCGCCCGGCATCGATTCTGAAGGATCACTGGTTCAAGGTCGTCGAACAGAACTGAGCCGACTCGGCGGCAAGTATGCCCTTTGGGGGGGCCGGCTCGATGGGGGCCGGCCCCCCGATGTTCATCTTCGAGAGGAAGCAGCCGAGGGCACGTCAGGACGTGCCCGGAAGGAGGCAGGGAAGTGAAGAAGATCTCGACCACGCGGAGTCGCGGGGGCCATCGGGCCCCGCGGCTCGTTTTGTTGCTGGCAGGATGCATCGTGCTTGCCGGCTTTCCAGGCGGGACGCTGGCGCTCCAGGAAGAGGAGCACGAAGAGTTCACCGGCTACCGCACCTACGAGCAGGTGACGACCATGCTGCAGACGATGGCCGATCACCACCCTGACATCGCCTCTTTGGAGTCGCTCGGTCAGACGCTCGAGGGTCGCGACGTCTGGATGTTGCAGATCGGCAACCCGGCCGGCGTGCCCTTAGAGCAGCGACCGGCGTTACTGATCGCCGCCAACCTCGAGGGTGACCAGCTCATCGGTAGCGAGCTGGCGCTCGCCACAGCGCACCACCTGTTGAATGAGTATGCCTCGGACGAAGCGATCCAGGCGCTCGTCGACGAGCACGTCTTCTACATTGTCCCGCGCGTCAACCCTGATGGAGCAGAGCGCTATTTTGCATCCGTTCGCAGTGACGCCAGGAAGAACACGCGTCCCTACGACGACGACAACGACGCTCGCGTGGACGAGGATGGTCCTAACGACCTCAACGGTGATGGTCTCATCACGGTCATGCGCGTCCCAGACCCGTCGGGCGCCTACATGGTGCACCCCGACGACGCGCGACTGATGAAACGCGCGGATCCCGCCGAAGGCGAGTCCGGCACCTACAGCATTTACTGGGAAGGAACAGACGACGACAACGACGGCTTCTACAACGAAGACGGCCCAGGCGGCGTCGATATCAACCGTAACTTCCAGCACGAATACCCCTACTACGATGCTGACGCCGGCCCGCACATGGTCAGCGAGTACGAGACGCTAGCTCTGCTCGACTTCGTCGTCGCTCACCGCAACATCGCTATCGTTCTGACCTACGGCGAGAGCGACAACCTCGTGAGCGCACCGAACCAGCGCGGTGAGCTCGGTGCTCCGTCGACCGTTGACCTACTGGCTTTTGCCGACGCCAGCAACGCCGAGGCAACCGATGTAGGGATCTACTCGGTGGGCCGACGCCGGCGAGGCGGCTTCTTCGGTTTCGGCGGTGGATTCCCGGGTGGTTTCGGCCAGCAGGAGGCACAGGCAGGAAGGCGGCGGCCGCCCGCTCCCAAGCCAGTCACCACGGTCAACAACGGCGACCGTGCTTACTTCGAGACCGTCAGCGAAAAATACAAGGAGATCACCGGCATCGAGCAACTCGCCGCGACGCGCGCTCCAAAGGGTGCGTTCTTCGAGTACGCCTACTTCCAGTATGGCGTACCCGCCTTTTCAACTCCGGGCTGGGGTTTGCCGGAGGTAGAAGAAGGTGACGAGGGCCGCCCTGATGGTCCTCGCGCTGGGGCAGGCGAGGGGTCAGGAGCAAGAGAGCGTCCCGCGGCAGGTGAAGGCGCTGCTACCCGCACGCCCCCTGCCGGTGCGCGCGCGGGAATGGGACAAGCTCCCGGCGGCATGATGGGCCGCCAGGCGCCACGGGCACGCTCCGGCCCAGGCGCTGCCGCGGGCGACGGCGTTGACCTGCAGGTCCTGCGGGGGCTCGAGGCCCAGGGTGTCGATGCGTTCGTCGACTGGACTCCGGTTCAGCACCCGACGCTCGGCGCAGTCGAGGTCGGCGGCTTCAGGCCATATGTCCTCAGCAATCCCGACCCGGCAACAGTCGAGGAGCTGGGCGCCAAGCACGCCGAGTTCGCCATCTACCTGGCGTCGCTCTTCTCCGAAGTTCGCATTGCCTCCACCGAGGTGGTCGCAGAGGGTGGGGGAATCTTCAAGATCACGGCCGAGGTGGAGAACGTCGGCTTCCTCCCGACCGCGCTGGCTCATGGTGTACGGGCACGTGCTGTGAACCCCGTCATGGTGCAACTGAGGATTCCGCCCGAGGATTTGATCAGCGGCGACCCCAAGACCAGCTTCTTCCCGAGCTTGGACGGTTCCGGATCGCGCGAGAGCTTCACCTGGATCATCCAGGGTGACGACGGCGCTCAGATCGAGCTGCTAATGCGATCACAGAAATCCGGAACGCAGACCACTACGTTGACGCTCCGCTAAGGGCGAGGAGAAGCGACCGTGAACGCAAACACGAGAACGATTCCGAAGGCAGTCATCGGGGCACTCGCCCTGACCTTGTTGATCTTCGCCGGCTCGGCTCCGTCGAGTCTTGCCTGGTCCCAGGAAGCATCCGACCCGCAACACAGGGTGGGGGTGTCGTGGAACCGCTGGACGGACTACGACGAGGTGGTTTCCACGATGGAGCGCTTCGCCGCGGCGTGGCCGGAGCTCCTCACCCTCGAGTCCATCGGCACCAGCTACGGTGGCCGCGAAATGATGCTCATGCGCATCAACAATCCCGCCACCGGGTCGGAGATGAGCAAGTCCGCGATGTACATCGAGGCCAACATCCACGGCAACGAGATTCAGGGTGGCGAGACGTGCCTGTACACCATCTGGTATCTGATGGAAAACTACGGGCGCATCGACAAGATCACCCAGCTCGTCGATGAGCGGGTCTTCTACATTATCCCCTCCGTCAACCCTGATGGTCGTGACTACTTCATGCACGGCACCGGTCAAGGATCACGTACCGGGCATGTGCCGGTCGACAACGACTACGACGGCCTCTACGACGAAGATCCCGCCGATGACATGAACGGCAACGGGGTCATCGAAACCATTCGCAAGTACGTCCCCGGTGAAGGGACCCACCGCATCAGCCACCTCGACCCGCGCCTCATGGAAGAGGTGCCGCAGGGCGAGAAGGGCGACTGGATCATCCTCGGCCGTGAGGGCACTGATGACGATGGCGACGGGCGTGTCAACGAGGACCCCGTAGGAGGCTACGACCCCAACCGCAACTTCGCCGCTGACTGGCAGCCTGACTACATCCAGCGCGGCGCCATGGACTATCCCTTCCAGCTACCCGAGACGAGCGCCGTCAACGAGTTCTTGATGGCGCACCCCAACATCGCGGGCATGCAGACCTACCACAATGCCGGTGGAATGATCCTGCGCCCTCCGGGCTCCGAGCATCGTGGCGAGTTCACGGCAGAGGACCTCGAACCCTATGATGAGCTCGGTGAGACCGGCGCCCGCATGCTGCCGTTCTACGAGTACATGATTCTGTGGAGCGACTTGTACACGGTGCACGGGGGTGTCCTCGACTGGACCAACGATGGCCTCGGCATCATCTCGTTCTCCAACGAGCTGTGGAACGGCGGCCAGTACTTCACCAGCCCCGATCTGAAGGAAGAACAGGAGGATCCCTTCAGCCCGATCACCCCCCGTCAAGGCGTTGCCAACCTCTTCTTCGACGATTTGCTGGAGTTCGGCAACGAGTACATCGAGTGGGCGGAGTTCGACCACCCGGTATACGGCAGGGTCGAGATGGGTGGCTGGAAGAAGACCCGTGGTCGTTTGCCACCGCGCTTCATGCAGGAGGAGCTGGCTCATCGCAACATGGCCTTCACCCTCTTTCAGGCCGATGAGATGCCGATGATGACGGTGGGTGAAACGCGAGTCGAGAAGATCGACGACGACGTGTATCGGGTCCGGATCGACTTCAGCAACTCGAAGATCGCCCCGACGATCATCGAGGCGGCAGCGCAGAACAAGGTGGTGCCACCGGACCTGATCGTTGTCGAAGGGGAGGTCGAGGTGCTCAATGCCGGCTGGGTAGAGAACAAGTTCGCCCCTGGCGCCAGCCTCAGGATCGACCAGCACGACCTGAAGCGGATCATGGTGCGCAACGGGCATCCAGGCCGCGTGACCCGGACGTTGGAGTACCTGGTGCGCGGTGACGGCAACATGACCGTGCGCTACATCAGCGTCAAGGGTGGCACCGTGGAGGCGACGGTCGATCTGAACTGATCCAGCGAGGGCTTTGGGGGCCACAATTCAGATCCGCGGGAATCAGATCCGTGGGGAGACGCTGCCGGAGCGGAAGGGAGCAGTGCGCATGCGGAATACCACGCACGCCGTGTGCTCGGGCTTCGATTCGTACAGAATAGATAGGAATCACGTCAACTGAATCCCGGCGACATCCGTCTTACATTAGGGAAACAACGGATGAGTGCCTTTCTTTCGAGCAACGGCCTTGGCGCACGCCGACCTGCGGCGGCAGTGCTTTGCCTTGCCTCGGTCCTCACGGCCGGGGCGGGCTGTTCGGGCGCTGTGCAGGGGGCCGATGGCACCGATTCGGGCGGCATTGACCGACAGCAGTACTCCACCGAGCTCGTCGTCAGACAGGGCGACTTTCGCCAGACTCTCCTCCTGAGCGGCGAGCTGCGCGCTGTGTCCGGGTATCCAGTCTTGGTTCCCGACTTGCCTGAATGGGAGACAACAATCCGCTGGATCGTCGAGGACGGCACCGAGGTGACCGAGGGCGATCGGCTGGTCGAGCTCGATACCGCCCAGATCGCCAGCCAGCTCGAAGACAAGGAAAGCGCCCGGCTGCAGACGATCAACGAGCTGGCGAGCCAAGAGGCGGAGGTTGCCAAGAATCTTGCAGGAAAGGAGTTTGCGGTCGAGCGTGCTCGCATCGAGCTCGAGCGCGGCGAGATCGACGCTGACGTTCCGGAGGACGTGCAATCGCGTCGGCAGTTCCAGGAGTCACAGCTCGCCCTCGAGCAGGCGCGCGTGGCACACGAGAAAGCCGTGGCCGACCTGGCGGCCACGCGGGAGGCCAGCGCGGCCCAGCTAGAGGTGCTGAACGTCGAGCTCTCGCAGGCTGCACGCGAGGTAGAGGAGGCGCAGCGTGCCATCGAGACGATGGTGCTGGCGGCGCCGCACGACGGGATCGTGGTCGTTGGCGAGAACTGGAGGGAGGACCGCAAGTTCCAGGCGGGCGACATGGTGTGGGTGGGATTTCCGGTCCTCGAGATCCCCGACCTGTCGGAGATGATGGTCGAAGCGCGTCTGTCAGACGTGGACGACGGCAAGATCGCCGAGGGTATGCGCACCCTATGCACTCTGGACACCTACCCTGAGAGCCCAGTGACAGGAGTGGTCGCCGAGATCAGTCCTGTTGCGCATGAGGCCGGGCGTCGATCGATGCAGCGCTACTTCCGTGTCGCCGTCAATCTCGACACTTCCGACCCTGATCTCATGAGGCCCGGGATGTCTGTGAAGATCGAGATCGAAACCACGAGGTTGAACGACGTGGTCCTGGCACCGCGCGAAGCTCTCGCCTTTGAGGACGACGGCGTATACCTGGTTCTCGCGCGCGGTGGGCGGGAGCCAGTGCAACTCGGACCCTGCAATGTTCTCGAGTGTGTGCTCGAGGACGGTCCTCAGGTAGGTACGCCCCTAGGATCGAGACGATGGGCTTTCTAGGTATCCGGGGCCTTCATGGCCCATGGAGCGGCCTCGCCAAAGGTGGGATCAAGAAGCTCGTGCCGGTGGCTCTCTTGGCACTCGTAGCCGGCTGGTGGGCGACCGGCGCGATTTCCGACGAAGACGAAGTTGTCTGGAGCGAGGCGGTCATTGGAGATCTGGTCATCAGCGTCGAGGTGGAGGGGACGCTCATGTCGAAGGACTCCAGCATGCTCGGCTCGCCACGCGTCGAGCGCATGTACGACTACACGATAACCTTCATGGCCCCGGAAGGTGAAGAAGTCGGCGCGGGAACGCCGGTCCTGGCCTTCGATACCACAGAGCTCGAGCGCCGCCTGCTGGAGCGACAGACAGCGAGCGAGGCAGCGGGCAAGAACCTCGAAAAGCTCGCAGGGAGCCTGGGGCAACAAGCCCTGCAGCAAGAGCTCCGCCTCGCCGAGGCAGAGGCCAGACAGCGAAAGGCGATGCTCAAGGCTGATGTTCCGGTAGACCTCTCATCCGCTCGGGCCCTCCAGCAGGCTCGGTTGGACGTCGAGCTGGCGGAAAAGGAAGTTCTCAGCCTGAACGGACAGATCGAGGCCGAGCTCCGGGCAGGGGAGGCGCAGAAAGCCGTTCTCCAGGCTGACAAGGATCGAGCCGACCGGCAGGTGAGGCAAATCGAGGATGCCATCGAACGCATGACCGTTACGGCCCCACGATCCGGAACGGTGATCTGGGTGACCAACTGGCGCGGCGAAAAGAAGAAGGTCGGTGATTCGACTTGGCGCCAAGAGGAGGTCATCGAGCTTCCGAATCTACGCATGATGATGGCCCAAGGCGAGGTGGACGAAGCCGATGCGGGACGCGTGGCCACCGGCCAGCCGTTCCGCATCCGCCTCGATGCACATCCCGATGTCGAGTACACGGGCACGGTGGCCTCGATCTGGCGCACGGTGCAGAGGAAATCCTCATCGCGGAACCCGCTGAAGGTCGTGCGGCTCGACATGGAGCTGGCAGAAACCGACGTGCAACGGATGCGCCCCGGCATGCGGTTCCGCGGCAGGATCGAAACCGAGCGGCACGCGGCCATACTGATGATTCCCGCACATGCTGTCTTTCCCACGGAAGACGGCCCGGTGGTCTTTCGCAGCACGATCCTGGGGTTCGAGAGGGTCGAGGTAGTTCTGGGGCCGCGCAACGAGTCGTCGGTGCAGGTGCTCGAAGGGCTGGAATCCGGCGATCTGGTTGCTGAGAGCAATCCTGAGCGATGAGCCGCCTCATACGTATCGCCCTGCCCTTCACGGTCCTCGCGGTCATCCTTGTCTTCGGTGGGCTGGGCTTGATTCGGTCATGGGGCGGGAGTGGATCCGTTCCGGTCGCCGAGGTGGTCCGCGGAGACTTCGTGCACCGCGTGGTGGCCGAAGGTGTTCTCGAGGCCGAGCAGGCGACGCTGTTGACTCCGCCTCGACTCCAAGGAATCGGCCAGATGAAGATCGCCTGGATCGCCGAGGATGGAATCCAGGTCGGGGAAGGTGATGTCATTGTTCGATTCGACGCCACCGAGATGGAGAAGGAGCTATTCAGCGGGCAGTCGGAGCGCTCCAAGGCGCTCAGCAAACGAGAACAGAAAGAGGTCGAGGAGACGGCCGCACTGGAGAACCTGGGGCGAGATGCCGATCTTGCAGACCTGCAGTTGGAGTACGCCCGGGCGTTTCAACCCAAGGATGACGAGATCTTCTCGCGCACCGAGATCATCGAGTCGGAGATCGACGAAACCCTGGCAACGCAACGCAAAACGCATGCAAGCGGAATCCAGGCAATCCGCCGGGATCTCGGCGCAGTGGAGCTCGATCTGCTCGATCTCGAGACACGGCAAGCCGAGATCACGATCGAGCGGGCGGAATCGGGCCTGGCCGAGCTCGAGCTGCGGGCGCCGCACGCTGGGATTCTGGTGCTGAGCCGCGACGACGGTGAGTTGCCGCAGGTCGGCACCATGGTCCACTGGCGCCGGCCGATAGCCGAAATCCCGCAGCTCGCGGCAATGAAGGTAGCGGTCTATATCCTGGAGGCCGATGCCGGGGGTGTGCGGCCGGGTATCCCGGTCGAGGTCAGGCTCGAAGCCCACCCTGGAGAGACCTACGCGGGATCGGTTCGCCACGTGGCTGCGGTGGCCAAGAGCCGCTCTCGTTATTCTCCGGTGCAGTACTTCGACCTCGAGGTGGCTCTCGAGCGCACGGATCCGACGAAGATGAAACCCGGCCAGCGTGTGCGCACGACGCTGTTTCTGCAAAACCTCGAGGACGTGCTCACCGTGCCGCGAGAGGCGGTGTTCGATGGAGATGACGGCGCCAAGCTCGTGTACCGGCGGGCGGGCGGCGGGTTCGAGCCTGTGGAGGTCGAGCTCGGTGCCGCGGCACTCGGCCGGGTCGTAGTCGAGGCCGGTTTGTCGGAGGGAGACGTCATCGCCCTCGTCAACCCTGACCGCGTTGGCCTCGAGGGCAACGGAAATGAAACGCGCACCCCGACAGCTCTGCAGCCGCCTGGGGGACAACCATGAACCTGATGGAGGCCGTAGGCAGCGCGCTCTCCAACCTCGCCTCGCACAAGCTGCGTTCGTCCCTGACCATGTTGGGAATGATCTTCGGCGTGGGGGCGGTCATCGCCATGCTCTCCATCGGAGCAGGGGCCGAGCAGCAGGCCATGGACTTGATCGATCGGATGGGGTTGCGAAACATCCTCGTACGAAACGTCGAGCTGACCGACGATGAGCTCAATGAGATCCGCCGACAATCGCTCGGCGTCTCGCTGCGCGATGCTGATGCCATCGCCGACGCGGTCCCTGGAGTAGAGCTCACTGCGCCTCGGGTCGAGATCGATACCTACAGGATCATGGCGCCGGGCGCCCGTACCGAGGCAACGGTAATCGGTGTCTCGCACCTGCAGGACAGGCTCAGCAACATGCGGCTCGAAGAGGGGCGATTCATCGACATTCTCGACGAGATGCGTCATGCGCAGGTCTGCGTGATCGGCCCTGGGATACGTCGTGACCTATTCGGCGTCGGCCATGCTCTGGGCGGACAGCTCAAGATCAACGAGGTTTGGTTTGAAGTTGTCGGCGTGCTCGAGGATACCGGAGGCGCCTCTGCTTTCCAGGGTGTGGACATCGGAACCACGGCCAGCGAGATCTACGTGCCGGTCACCACGGCCATCCGCAAGTTCGACAGGCCACCGCTCGAGGCGCCGCTCGACGAGATCGTGATTCGCCTCGCGGAAGGGGATGCACCTCAGGCCAGTGCCGTGGCGGTCAGGCGGCTGCTCGACCGCATGCATGGTGGCGCCAATGACTTCGAGCTGGTGGTGCCCGAAGCGCTGCTGGAGCAGAGCCAGAGCACACAGCGCCTCTTCAACATCGTCATGGGGTGCATCGCGGGCATTTCCTTGCTTGTCGGCGGCATCGGGATCATGAACATCATGCTGGCGACGGTGCTCGAGCGCACTCGTGAAATCGGCGTTCGGCGCGCTGTCGGGGCGCGGCGAGACGAGATCCGCAACCAGTTCATGATCGAGGCATTTTGCATCAGCCTCCTCGGTGGGCTAGCGGGAGTTATCATGGGCGTGGTTATCGCCCAGGTGGTTGCGGCCTATGCCGGCTGGGAGACCGTCGTCACGGCGACCTCGATCGTGTTGTCGACGGGTGTGTCGATGGCCACGGGTCTGGTATCAGGAATCTACCCCGCGGTGCGCGCGGCACAGCTCGATCCGATCGACGCGTTGCGCTACGAGTGATTTCCCCTAGCCACGGGCCATTTTACGGCAAGGAGACGGTTGCGGAGAATCTGCAGAGAGTGCGACCGATGAGGGCTCGGCGACACTCCGACTGTCGCAAATGGCCGCAAGCGCGTAGAATATACTTCTCATCCCACATGGCCCTGTGGCTCGCCGCTGAAGTAACCCCATATATCGAACGAGGGGCGAGACTGCAGCTACAGGACTATCTTGCATCTCGAGGTGCAGTTGATGGACAGCGGGCAAACTCCCAAGAGCTTCAACCTTTTCATAGTGAATCCGGCGCCGGAAGCCGAGCGCATCCAGTTTTCTGTCTCCACGCCGCGGGCGCTGCCGGTGCTGGCCGCAGCAACTCCGAACGCCGATTACATCCGTAAGATCCGGCTCGTGGACCAATCGCTCGAGGAGTTTCCATTCGATGAGGTCCAACCGGGAGACCTCGTTGGGCTCAGCGTGTACACGTCCAACGTCGTCTACGCCTACCAGATGGCAGAGCGGCTACGGGAGCAAGGTGCCACCGTGGTGTTTGGCGGACCGCATGCGTCGATCTTGCCTGAGGAGGTCATGCAGCACGGCGATTCCTGTGTCACCGGTGACGCAGAGTTGGTTTGGGCCGAGGTTCTCGACGACTACTCACGCGGTGAGCTGAAGGAACTGTACAAGGGAGGCCGCGTTCCTCCTGAGTCGTTCACGCCCGCCCGCTGGGACCTGATGAAGCTCGACAAGTACCTGATGGCCTCGGTGCAGACAGTGCGGGGATGTCCCAAGCAATGCACTTTCTGCTCGGTTTGGGTGCAGGATGGACAATCTCCTCGCGTGCGCGCGAACGATGCCATCCTCAAGGAGGTCAAGTACCTCTATCGGGCCGGTTTCCGGGCGATTCTCTTTGCTGACGATAACTTCTATCCCTACACCATCCAGGCTATTGCCCAGATGGAAGGGGAGCAGAAGGCGTTACAAGAGCACGGCCGCCAGGAGCGCCTCGACCTGCTCGTCGATATCGCTCGCGAGATCCCCGACGATATGAAGTTCGTCACCCAGATCACCATCGAGGTGGCGGATGATCCGGAGTACCTGGCCGCTATGAAAGCTGCCAACATCGTGGGCGTCCTGATCGGCATCGAGGCCGTAACTCTGGAAGGCCTGAAAGACACCAACAAGGAATGGAACGTTGTCGGTGACGAGCTGGTCGCGAAGCTCAACACGATCCGAACAAAGGGTAGCCCGTTTATTCTCGGCTCCATACTCTGCGGACTCGAGAGCGATACACCTGAGTCTCTCGACTACACCAAGGAGTTCGCTCGCACCTGTGGCATCGCCTTGGCGCAGTTCGTTCCCATGGTGCCGTTCCCCGGCACCGTGGATTTCGCCCTCATGAAGCGCGGCAAGAAAGCCCTCAAGCTCAAGGACACCGAGCACGATTTCTGGCTCGATCCCGACCACCCGCGCATCCTCTACAACCATCCGAATATGGAGGATGAGGTGTTGCTGCAGAAGGTCGAGAACGCCTGGAGCGACTTCTACAGCATCTCCTCGATCATGGAACGCTCACGCGGGTTCGGCTACAAGGGCTGGAAACACCATCTCGCCTTCCTGGTGCTGAGCAGGGGCTTATTCACCCGCTACCGTCGCCACGGTCTTTCGTCGGAAAGCGCCGTACGGGGGAACAAGCGGCGGCGGTTT
>JAUWTE010000054.1 GCA_030609765.1 Acidobacteriota bacterium | reverse complement strand
GCGTGAATGGGCCGTGGCGCATCTGTTTTCGTTTCAAGAAGGGTGACGCGTACGATGTCGAGATCGTCGACTACCACAAAGGATGAGAGCGATGACACCGGTTCATCCGGGGCGAATCCTCAAGCGAGAGTTGCAGGCGCGTGAACTGTCGGCCAATAGGCTGGCGCTCGACCTGCGGGTGCCCTCCGGGCGCATCACGCAAATTCTCAATGGTAAGCGCGCCGTCACACCCGAGACAGCACTTCGCCTGGGCTGCTACTTCAGCAATAGTGCAGAGTTCTGGATGAACCTCCAGACCCGCTACGACCTGCTTCTGGCAGAGGATGAGATCGGCGAGCGGATTCGGGCTGAGGTCATCGAGGCGGCCTAGGACATATAATCCTCCCGCATCCGGTGCCGCTCCCTGGCGCCGGCGCATTCCGCCTGCCATGCAGTGACGCGTGGTCACGGAGAGGCCTGCTGGCCCGGGTCTGCGCGTCCGCAACGAACGGAGCCGACCATGTGCCGTCGCGGAACCGCCGTCTTCTCAGCTCTCGTTGTCGTTCTGTTTCTGTTCGGGTCTGTCCAGCTCGGTCATCCCCAAGCCCAGCACGGCCATCCACAGGTCGACTGGGAAGCAGTCGCCCAGATCCGCGAGGAAGGATTCCAGCGCTCTGAGCTTGCCGACACCGTTTCGTACATGACCGACGTGCTGGGGGCCCGGCTTACGCTCTCGGCCGGCATGACGAAGGCGCAGGAGTGGGCCATGGCCGAGATGGAGCGGATCGGGCTGGTGAACATCACCCTCGAGCCTTTCATGGACTACGGCGTGAGCTGGGACAACGAATACGTCTCGCTGCACCTTCTCGAGCCCGACTACCAGCCGATGGTCGGGTTCCCGCTCGCCCACACCCCGGGAACCGACGGCAGGCAGGAGCTCGACGTCGTCATCGCCGACGTGCGTACGAAGCAGGACCTCGAGAGGTTCCGAGGACTGTTGCGGGGGAAGGCCGTACTGTCGACCGCCCCGGCAGCCGTCGATCTGACGCGGTTCTCCCAGGGCACTCCTCGCCGCACCGAGGAGGATCTGCGGGAGCTCGAGGAGAACGTCACCCCACCGCCGGCGCGCCCGCCGGCCCAGCCCCGCAATCCCGACCTGCTGAGCGCCCAAGAGCGGATGGACTTCTATAAGGAGGAGGGCGTGGTGGTTGTCTTTCAGTGCAACAGCGGCTGGCCGGGGGCGGTGCGAGGGTTCGCGCGGCCGGGGACGAGAGACGACCAGTGGTCCCGCGAGGGGAGCCTGGCCTCCTTGCCGATCATCGCCGTGACGCCCGAGCACTACAACCGCATGTACCGGATTCGAGAGCGCGAGATTCCCGTCACCGTCGAGGTTGAGGTTCGCAATCACATTGGCGATGAGCGTGAGCAAGCGAGCAACCTGCTGGGCGAGATCCCCGGCTCCGATCTCGCCGACGAGGTGGTGATGATGGGCGCTCATCTCGATACATGGCATGCGAGCCCCAACGCGGCCGACAACACCTCGGGTGTGGCGGTTGTGCTCGAGGCGGCGCGCATTCTGAAGGCGATTGGCGCTGAGCCGCGCCGCACCGTTCGGGTGGCGCTGTGGGCCGGTGAGGAGCAGGGTCTGCACGGTTCCCGCGAGTATGTGGAGAAGCACTTCGGTGACCCGAACGACGATGAGGTCGGGGTGACGCCCGCCTACGAGAAGTTCTCCGCCTACTTCAACCAGGACTATGGCCCGGGGCAGTACCGCGGCATCTACCTGCAGGGTAACGAGCACGTTCGGCAGACGTTTGCGGCCTGGATGGCACCGTTCAAGGATCTCGGGATGACGGCGATCTCGATCCAGAGCGTCGGCAGCACCGATCACATCCCGTTCGACAGGGCAGGGCTGCCTGGCTTTCAGTTCCTGCAGGACCGCGTCGGTGGCACCGGCGGCCACACCAACCTCGACTTCTTCGACACCCTTCCGGTCGAAGACCTGATGAAGAACGCCGTCATCATGGCCTCGTTCGTCTACCACGCGGCCATGAGCGACGAGCGGATCCCACGCAAGGGAGTGACTCTCTCAAGATGATTGTAGTTACTTGTGCATAGTAATGACTTGATATATACAGTATTAATCTAGAAAACATTCGAAAATACTATAAAAGGATCGACTAACTGCCAAAAGCCCAGCAAGCGGCACTGTCGGTCACTGCGTGGGCTCCCAGTGGGGGGGGCGAGATGGAAGCCAGCCGGCCGGACAACGAAGCGGCGCGACTCGACGCACTGCGCGAGTATGACATCCTCGACACGCCGCCCGAGCAGGGTTATGACGACATTGTCTATCTGGCATCGCTGATCGCCGACACACCGATAGCCATCATCAGTTTGGTCGATGATGATCGGCAGTGGTTCAAGTCGACAGTGGGGATCGAGGCGTCGGAGACCTCCCGTGACATTGCATTCTGTGCTCACGCGATTCTGGAACCCACTGAACTGTTCATCGTCCCCGACGCAAGCGAGGATGAGCGCTTCGCAACGAATCCGTTGGTCACCACCGATCCCAAGATCCGTCTTTACGCCGGGGCACCTTTGGTGACGCCCGGTGGTGAAGCCCTGGGGGCGCTCTGCGTTATCGACCGGGCAGCGCGCGAGCTGACCGAGGAGCAGAAGGGCGCCCTGCGTGCCCTGTCACGACAAGTCATGGCGCAACTCGAGCTGCGCCGGGTGATCGCGAAGTTGCAGCGGCACGCTGCCGCCCAACAGCGGTATGAAGAGCAACTCAAGTCGTACCAGATGCAGCTGGAGCAAGCGAACGCGCGGCTCGAAGTTGAAAGCGCGACAGACGTGTTGACCGGCCTCATGAACCGTCGGGCCTTTGACCAGAGGTTGGAGGAGGAATTCAATCGTGCCGTGCGCTACAAGAGCATGCTCTCGCTCGTCCTCATAGACATCGACAGATTCAAGTCCTACAACGATGACTTCGGCCATTTGGCGGGGGATGAGATTCTTCGCTCGCTGGCGCGTGTGCTCATGAAGAACAGTCGTGCAAGCGACCTCGTCGCCCGCATTGGGGGCGAGGAATTCGCTGTCATTCTTCCGAATACCGGCGCTGAGAGCGCGGGCGTGATGGCCGAGCGATTTCGCAGGGCAGTGGAGGTTGCGCCGTGGGAAGAGCGCCGAATGACGGTCAGCATCGGCGTATCCACGCTCGTGGACGCCGCCGTGGGCCGCATCACGTTGATCGCCGCAGCGGACGGGGCGCTGTATGAATCGAAACGAGCCGGGCGCAATCGAGTCTCACAGGCGAACAACCCGACGGTTGCCCACACGAGGTCAGAGGCCGGCGACGACTGCGGATGAGCCTTCGGCCGACCCCAACCTGTGCAATGCAGGCGAGGTCGGGACAAGTCCCTCTTGGGAGCTATGGGGTCCATTGGTATAGTGATGCCGTCTGTCAGGCGGGCCGACGGTGCTCCTGTGTGCCGGCGGCCAATATGAACAATCAGCAACGGTGCGGATACCGCTCCGGGGGTAGAAAGGAATCGACAGTGAACAGACGGCAGGGTTTCTTGATTTGTGTGATGGTTCTCAGCTTGCTCGGAGCGTCGAGTTTGGCCGTACCGGCCGCCGAACCGGGCAGCCCGCAGGACGAGAAGGTGCGGATCGCGGTCGTCAACTTCGAGAACAACAGCCAGTGGCACTACTGGGGTGACAATCTAGGCTGGGCGGCCGCGGACGAGCTGGTCACCCAGTTGTTCAAGACCGGTGAGTTCCGCATTATCGAGCGGACGCAGCTCGAGACGATCCTGGCAGAACAGGATCTCGGCGCCAGTGGCCGCGTGAGCGCCTCGACGGCGGCGGAGATCGGCAGAATCCTGGGTGTCCAGCTCATGCTCACCGGCTCGATCACCAAGTTCTCGATCGAGACCATCAGTGGCGGCTTCCGCGGGATCGGCGGCTCGTACTCCGAGGCCGAGTCGATGGTCGATATCCGGCTCATCGACACCACCACCGCCGAAATTCTCTACGCTGAGGAGGGCACCGGCAAGATAAGGCTGGGCGGTGGATACGCCAAGGGAGCCTACGGCGGGCGCGACTTCGATGCCGGTCTCGCCCAGGAAGCCCTGCGACCCGCGATATTGGAAGTTGTGGAGAAGCTCGCCGCGGAGGCGGGTCGTTTCGAGAACCTCAAGCCGGTGGCCCCGGCCGGCCAGGTCGTAGGTGCGCGCGAGGGTAATTTCTACATCAACAGGGGCGAGAACGCCGGCGTCCAGGTTGGTCAGCGTTTCTCGGTCCTTCGCGTTGTCGATGAGATCGTTGACGCGAACGGCAACGTCCTCGACAGGATCATCGAACAAGTCGGCATCCTCGAGGTGACGCGCGTGATGTCGCAATCGGCGATTTGCACGATCGTCGAAGGCGAAGCTGCCGAGGGCGACGCCATCGAGGGAGTGGGCGGCTAGCTCCGTCGTCCCCCACCGTTCCCGCCGGCTGCCTGTCGGCCCCATCAGCCGGAGTGCGTGCGTGCCTATTCCGCCCGCTTGTGCGGCAAGACCGCGCTCGCCGGTGTGATCGATCACTACGAGTATCCGGCCCACCGCGATTTTGAATAGCTGATTCAAAGTCGAGGACTTCACCGAGGCTGGCGCCCTGTCTGCTCTGGAGATAGGGATTCGTGCGCCTTCGAAATGGGCGCATCACACACCTTCCCGATAAGCATAAGTACCGATAAATAAAGAAATAATCGGATCTTTGACTACTCAAAAAAACTATAGACAGGGCCACGGCACTGTGGAATCATGCCGATCTCACCTGTCTGGGGATCAGGAGAATAGCCGCATCACGGCCGTACGCTCACCACGGCGCAACGGCTGAAGCATGTCCACCTGTACGTATCTGAGCATCGCGTCGACTCGCTCGACTCGAAGACCAGAGGAGGAACGCATGGACCCCAGACAAGGGAGCATCGTGGAGGTGACCCATGGCATTCACGGATAACTGTGATGTCTTCGGCTCTGTCCACGAGGATGGCCTCAATCTCATTGGCCGTCACCTCATGCAGCAACGTCCATCACTGTTCAACTACGGGACCCAGATGTTCGCGGTGAACCCGGGCCTGCTCTGCCGCAAGATCGAGGCTCACCCGGAAGTGACCCGCCGCGGCAATCCACTCATAACGGTCGAGGATCCGTTGCCGCTTCTGGGCACCGACGGCCTGCTGGGGGTGAATTTCTGTTTTCAGCTCACGAAGCTCGAGCTCGACATCCATCGAGGAAATATCATCAGCTTGCCGCCCGAGCTGAGTCCTCCGCTCGGAACGCAGAGGATGGCACTTCATGCCGAGGTCTGTGGTGGCATCGCCTGCCCTGATAAGAGGATTCAGGACTACTACGGCGACACCTTCGAACATCCTCCCATCAAGCTTCCGGGCCAGGACGAGAAGGATCCCACCGGCAAGCGTGAAGAGGATCGCGAGCGCGGCCCGATCGTGCCCATCCCGGGGCGAGAGGTCGAGTGCTTCTGCCTGCAGCTCTTCGCCATCGTCCACATGGAGGTCCTGCGAACCCCGACCGGCGAACAGCTAGCAGTGCGGCTCGACGACGTCGAGATCGTCGACATCCGCCCCGAGGGCCTCGAGAACAGCCTCGAGTGCTACATCGCGGCCACGCTGCGCGTCGGCATCCTGCCGAGGGTGAGGATCGCGCTCGACACGATGATCTTCGAGATGGGCAATTTCGCCACTCTGGCGATCTCCCCGACGCCAACTTCTGGGGCCGTCCCAAGCAACCCGGCCCTCGAGGAAGATCAGATCAAGGTGTTCGTCAACGTAGGGGTGTCGCCATGAGTCATCTGACAGTAGCTGCATCTGAAGATACTTTCCGTCGTCTCTTTGCCACGGTGAGGGACAACATCTCGGAGTCGACCTCGGGCAGTGCCGATCTCGGACCGTTTAGCGTCGCCTGGAACGTAGGCTTTCGGCTCGAGGACGGCACCGTCGACCTTCAAAACGACAACTCGGTTCTCGTGAGCGAGCTCGACGTGGTCTATGACCCGCTGCAGCTCAGCTTCGGAATCGACATTCCGGAGATCTGCATCGGCGGGTTCTGCATCCTCGCGCTGCCGTTCGTCGGGTGCGTGGTGCGGGTTCCACGCATCTGCATCTTTTCCGCGGATCCTGACATCAACCTTCCCATCGACATCAGCGGTCTCGTCGAAAGCGAGATCTCCGGATCCTTTCGCATCAACACCCGTCACTTCGTCGATCCGGGCCGCACGCCGGGAATGACCAACCTCGATGCGGAGGATGCGAACGTTCCGGACAAGTGGCAGTTTCTGCTCGATCCCATCTGGCTGGACATCGATCCTATTGATATCGCGGACACTGTCGGCAACATCTTGGATCAGGCCATCGAGCACGTCGTTGACGGCCTCCAGGGCTTCCTGCCCGGCTGGGTCCGGGACCTGATCAAGGCCATTCTGGGCCCAATTGTCGATCTGGTTCGCGCGATTCTGGATATTGCGGATGACATCGACGAGTGGTTGAGCAACCTGCTCGGCGTGAGCATCGGCATCCTCGACTTCGTCGCGACCATCGTGGCGGACTACTTCGCCAATCGGTACCCGATTTTCGAGCTCGAGGACCCCCTCCCGGTCCTCGACTACGACGGGCCGCTGATCCCGGTGAAGATTCCGGTGCGAGGCGTCGGCGTCAACATTACCGATGACGAGATGATTCTTACGGCAGACGTGGGAGCCTGATCATGAAAGCACGAGTCAACACATTTGCGCTCCAGCAGACGGTTGTCGAAAGCTCTAGCCTGGCCGTCCTGGGCATGGTCGCCCATCCCCTCCCCGATGAGGGGAACTACCAGGGCACTGTTTACAGGGGTGGGTCCGAGGTGGCGACGTTCAACGTATCGGTCGACGCAGACTTCAAGGACCGGCAGGCGGATGTCGATCTGTCGGCCTTGGCTCCGCACCGCCGCCGGCAACGGGAGGCACACAAGGCGCCAGACTATTCGCTGGCGCCGGAGAGCTACCTTCTCCTGTACGTGTCGCAGGGCCCAGGAGGCTTCTCGGTTCGGCTGGACAAGCTCGGCAAGGGAAAGCCGAAGCGGGTCTTCGACACTCGCAACCTCAGGAAAGGTGACCTGTTCGTCGCCTCTCTCCTGCGCCCGGGAACCTACGAGATGACCAACCGTAGCGGGGAGGGGAAGGGGCAGATCACGGTTGCCTATCCAGAGGCCGGCAAGAAGCCGTATTTGCCGTCGCCGCCGGAGACCGTAGTGGTGACGGAAAAGGGCTTCAAACCTTCGAAGGTCAAGGTCGGTGCTGCGCAGGGGGTCGTCTTCAACGTCGAAGCCGACAAGTCCGCGATCGCCGTTTCTCTGGCGAAGCCCGACGACGGGCCGCGCCAGAAAGGCGAGCGCGACAAGTTCCGCTGGCAGAAACCGGGAGAGCGGCGCCGCTAGGGCCACGACCTCACCCTCGTAGCTCTGTGCGTCCACCCTGACCCCTCACGGCCCAGCTGGATTCTTGAAGTGAAGAAAGGAAACTCCAATGACTGCAAAGAAATCTCAAGATGGAACGAAACGTTTGACATTCGAGGTCTCTACCGCAGCGCGGCCCGATTTCAAGGGCAATTTGCTTGCATTTGCGTTCAACAACCGAGGAGATCTACTCGATTCTGCCGAGGCGAAGGCGGGCAAGGTCGCGCTCAGCGTGCCGGAGGCCGATATCGGACGCGCCCGGGTCTTCCTCATCCCCGCAGAAGATAGCTTCAGGGACGAGGAGCCGACTCTGACGCTGATGGAGCGCCTTGGCGCCTACGAGCCGGTACTGCATGCCGGACCGGATGCCGGACCGATCAAGATAATCGATATACCTGGGATCATCATTGATCGCTGGCCGCTGTGCTCCTGCTGGGTTCGCGGCCAGATCTTGCGGAGCAGCGACAATCGCGCAGTTTGCGACGCGCGGGTGCACATCTGCGAGGTCGACCGAATTCCCTGGCTGATCCGGAAGCTCCCTGAGCTCGATCTATTGCGGTTGCGGGACGATCTGCTCGAGGTGCTCCGCGATCCTCCGATTCCACAGCCGCCCGGCCCCCGCCCGGACCCCGTGCCGTTCGAGAGGCCGCTGTATCGGTTCGCCCCGGGCGGCGACCGTTTCGATCCTGGGTCGGCGGTCGGCTTCAACCCGCAGCCCGAGCCTCCCGCCCGTTTCGATCCTGGCTCGGCGGTCGGTTTCAACCCGCAGCCCGAGCCACCTGCGCTTCGTCTCGAAGAGCTTGGCTCGCAGTCGCCAGCGCGGGTTCGAGCGGCTTCCAGAGCGATCGCCCTCGACGCCGAGATCTACGCTCGCCTACACAGCGATTCGATCTCGATCATCCGCGAGACCCTGGTGGCCAACTGGAAGCTGATTCTTCCTTGGTTGTGCATCTGGCCGAGGTGGTGGTGGCGCTTCCGCTGCGATGAGCTCGCCGTCGTCACCACCGACGCGCACGGCCGCTTCGAAACCATCATCTCGTACCCCTGCTGGGGTGACCGGCCCGACCTCTTCTTCTGGGTCGAGTATGACTTCGGCGGTGGCTTCGAAACGGTCCACCGGCCGCCGATCGCCTGCAACACGCATTGGAATTACGATTGTGGCACTGAGGTGACGATCCACGTCTCCGATCCCCGGCTGCCGGGCTGCGATGGCGAGCCGGATCTGCCGGGCTGCCAGGTAGTCGTTCTGTCAATCTGCAATGGTGTGGCCGTTCGCGAGATCCAGACCGATGCGGCAGGCTCTGCCCATGAGGGATTGACAACCGCCGGCCAGCCGTTCGGCGCCACGCTCGAGCCGCGCGTCGACTTCAGTCGCACGGCCCTGATCGATGGCAAGAACATTCCCTACTACCGGTGGTCGTACCAGCGTCTCAGTGGGCCCGATGGCGTCGGGACCATGGTGGACCTGTCGACGGTTCCTGTCGGAGGGCCCCATAAGCCCCTGACGCGTGCCGTTTACCGGCACTACAAGCTGGGAACCAGCTACCCGTCCGACCCCATGGGGCCGATGCCAACCTCGGGGCCCGCACCGATTGCCCCGATTCCCGATCTGTTCCGGATTCGGCCGGCCTCGCCGCCCGCGGGGGTGGAGTGGATCATCTTGAACGAGCATATCGATCTCGCAACCGCCTATTTCGAGACCGGTTCGTTGCCGGGCACGCCGGCGAGCCCACCGCCCTTCCCGGCGGCAGACGACCTGGCCGCAGGGCGCTACGAGCTCATTCTGGAGCTCTTTGACGCCACCGGGGCGAAGGTGAACTGGACGGTCGAGGGGATCGACCTGAGGATCACCGATCAGGACGCCCCGTTCGGCACAGGTACCGTCACCACCTCGCCGGTCACCGCATACAACCGGATCCTGAACTCCACGGGTGACACCATGGGTTTCAGGATGGTGGTCCGTGTTGACAACAATCACTGCTTCGCGGAGATCCAGCCGCTGGCCGGCGACGTGCCGCCGGATCCGCTGTGTGGCTTCCACGAGTATGGATCTTTGGCCGACCAGGCCCTGCTTTCCTTCGTGGCCCGGCACGCCAACGGCTTCGCCACCTATGGGTTCAACACCCGCAAGGCCACTGGACCCCCGATCGGTATTGCGTCGACGTCGGGCACCTCGGGAGCGGCTGGGACAGGTGGATTCCTGCAGGTGGGTGGTTTCACCTACGAGAAGCTGGTCTCCGTCGGGGCTCTGCTCGGAAGCTGCGCCAATGCGGCCTTCGCCGAGCGGCTGGCCGTGCACGCGACGGCCACGAACGGCTACTCGAGGCTGAGCGGGTACGATCACGCAGACACAGCAGCCTTCGCGCTGGCCCAGCCCTGCCCACCCTGCGATTGCGAGGAGGAAAACAGCTAATAGCGGGGTGATTCTCCTCGTTCGTCACGACCGCCCGGGCTGGTTCTTGCGGCCCGGGCGGTCGTTTGCTTGCGGGGCAGGGCGATCGAGTCGGGTAGTCGTCATTTCGCTCTCTTCGTTGTCCGAACTGAGCAACCGTCATACGCTCTACTCCAACAATCCATTTCAGCTTTCGGTAGGAGCAGCGGGCCGTAAGGTCTGCTGAGCCACGGCTGTCCACGGCCCCAGGCGGCCCGCCGAACCACTCGGTGACGTGGCGGTGCAACGACGGAGGCATGGTCCATGCGAAAAGCCGTCGAGAAGGCCCTTCAACACTGGCGGAACCAGGGGCTGCTCACTGTCGAGCAGGTCGCCGAGCTCACCACCAGCCTCGAGGAACACGAGCGAGGGGAGGAATCGGGCCGCGCCGCGGCGATCTTCGGATCCATCGGAGCCGTTCTCACTGGTCTCGGCGTAATCCTCTTCGTAGCCAGCAACTGGGCCGGAATGGGCCCGACGACCCGCACGCTCGTCCTTCTGGGTGGCTACGGGGTGGTCGTGGCTGCGGCGGTACTTGCCGAAAGACGCGGCCTGCCGAGGGTTGCCGAGTCAGTGTGGCTTCTGGCCACTCTCGTGCTCGGCGCCAACATCTTCCTTTTCGCGCAGACCTTCCACCTGTCGCTCACCTACTGGCAGGGTACCTGCGGCTGGATGATCGGCGCTCTCGCCATGGGCTACGCCCGGCAAAGTGTGGCGCAGGCGGCCGTTGCCGTGCCCATCGGTATTCTCACTCTAGGCTGGATGGGGGGAGGCTCGGGCTGGTTCTTCGACGACCAGCTGCAGTTTCTCTATGTAGATGCCGGCCTGCGGCCCGTGCTGCCGATTCTGGGGCTTGGACTCATTGCCCTCTCCGCTCTCGTGGCGGCACGCGATGACCTCACTTGGCTGCGCACCCCGACCTTTCGCTGGGGCACAGCCATCACAGCCGGCTCGCTGATCATCACCACCATCAACGGGGATATGGCTCGTTGGTTTTACAGCGCCGACTTCACGCTCAAGCAGATTCTCGTGATGGTGGTGACGGCCGGGATGGTGGCGGCGGCATTTTGGAAGGGAGAGCTCGAATCGCGGTGGAGTCGACCAGCTCTGGCGGGAACCATGGTGTTCCTGCTCTCTATGCTGTTGCCACCGGGAGGAGGGCTGCTGGTGTGGGGTGATGTCGGGTTCTGGGTCCTGGCATTCTTCCTCTACGTCTTGGCGGTCTTCGCGCTGGCGTTGTTCTCGATCTGGCTCGGCATCAGCGCCCGCAACACT
>JAUWTE010000212.1 GCA_030609765.1 Acidobacteriota bacterium | reverse complement strand
GTCTTCCTGATTGCGGCCTTCTCCACCTACGCCCCCTTGCGTCGTCTCTCGAGCGCGAATACCAGAATCCAGATGGCCGCCGCGGCAGCAGATCGTCTGTTCGAGGTGCTCGACGAGCCGGTCGAAACGGGCTACATGGATGAGGCTGATCTGATACCTGTTTCACGGTCATCAGCGGCGAAGGAGGAGACAGATCGCGACAAAGTCGTGCCGATGCCCGCCATCGTTGGCGGGATCACGCTGGAGGAAGTGCACTTCGGCTACCGCGACGAGACGGGCCAAGAACGGGCGGTATTGCACGGTGTCAGCTTCGAAATCCCGGTTGGCTGTGCCGTCGCTCTGGTGGGCAGCTCAGGGGCGGGGAAGAGCACGGTTGCCAACTTGATTCCGCGGTTTTACGAGGCAACCGAGGGTGCTGTGCTCATCGACGGCGTCGATGTTCGCAGGATTCGCCTCGGGGACCTGCGTGGGCAGATAGCCATGGTTACGCAGGAGACGATTCTCTTCAATGACACGGTGCGCAACAACATCGCCTACGGGATGCCCGCGGTGCCCGCCTCGGAAGTCGAGGAGGCAGCTAAGATGGCACTGGCGCATGATTTTATCGAGGCCATGCCTGATGGCTACGAGACCGTGCTCGGCGAGCGCGGCACGCGCCTGTCCGGAGGGCAGCGGCAGCGCATCGCGATTGCTCGTGCCTTGCTGAAGAACTCTCCCATTCTGATACTCGACGAGGCGACCTCGAATCTCGACGAGCGATCCGAGCGTCGCGTTCAGGAAGCCCTCGGCAACTTGATGACAGGTCGGACCACGCTGATCATCGCCCATCGCCTGACTACTGTCCGCCGAGCAGATCTGATCATCGTGATGGAGGACGGTAGGGTCATTGAATCGGGCAATCATGAAGAACTGCTGGCGAAGCAGGGGGCCTACAAAGAGCTCTACACTTTGCTGCTGTCCGATGTGGTGGAAGCCGTGCGGCCACTTGAAAGCTGACGATGGACATGCGGCTTGGTGATCGCCTGCTTCTCAGCCTGGTTCCCACCGTAGGGGCCGCGTGGTTGCGCCTTGCGCGAGCCACGATGCGGTTGCGTTGGGAAGGGGTAGACACGGCCCTACCCGAAGATGGCGAGCCCGTCATCTATGCCTTCTGGCACAGCCAGCTCGCGATGATGCCCTGGATGCAGCTACGCCCGCCGAGTGTGATCCCTATCTCCCAGTCTCAGGACGGCGAATGGACGGCACGCTTGTTCGGACGCCTGCAGGTTGAGGCAGTACGCGGGTCCAGCACTCGAGGAGGAGTTACCGCGCTTCGCGGGATGGTGAAGGCCGCGCGGAGTGGTAGGGATCTGGCGATCACTCCGAATGGCCCTCGCGGGCCCGAAAGAGTCGTGCAGCCCGGCGCAATCTGGCTGGCGAGACTGACCGGTCGGCCGTTGCTCCCCGTTGCGTTTGCCGGGCGCCCCGCGATTCACGTCGGGTCGTGGGACCGGATTCTCGTCCCCGTGCCCTTGTCCCGTGGTGTCTTCGTTTACGGCGACTTGCTGTGGGTTCCTCGGGATGCCGACGAGGAGGCCTGTGCAGCGGTCCGAGACCATCTTGCAGCGCGCCTCGATGATCTCACCGAGCGCGCCCGACAGCGGCTGTTGATAAGATAGCGACCATGATACGAAGCATGAGTGGCTACGGACGGGGAGAAGCCGAGGGCGAGTCG
Organism: Acidobacteriota bacterium; assembly: GCA_030609765.1. Classification (GTDB taxonomy): domain Bacteria; phylum Acidobacteriota; class UBA890; order UBA890; family UBA890; genus CALAKE01. Next base: position 4,311 of record JAUWTE010000212.1, on the reverse strand, counting down.
ATCCGCATCGCGTTCGAGGCGCGCGCAGTGAACCATCGATTTTGTCGAGTCACGGTTCACATGCCTTCGGAGCTGGCATTCTTCGAGGCTCCAGCGCGACATATCGTCCGCGACATCGTGCAGCGGGGGAAGGTGGACCTGACAGCGACGGTCGCCCGCATCGTTTCGACGGAGGCGATACAGGTGAACCGCGAGCTGGCCGAGTCGTACTATCGAGCACTCCAGGAGCTGGGTACGGACCTCGGCATTGCGGGCAACCTCGATCTGGCCACACTCGCTGGCTTGCCCGGCGTTCTGGCGACCCCGGAGTCCGCCACTCTCGCGCCGGAACGCGACGCCGCGGTCGCTGAGGCCGCTCTCCGATCAGCTCTCGAGTCTTTCGACCAGATGCGCAGGAGCGAGGGCACGCATCTGCGGGAGGATCTGGAAGGGAGATTCCAGACCATCTCGAGCGAGGTGCAGAAGATCGAAACGATGGCAGCCGACATGCCGCGTCGCTACCGAGACCAGCTCAGCGCCCGAGTCGCGGCGCTTTGCGAAGAGGTGGAGGGTCAGCTCGACCCGGCTCGCCTGGCGCAGGAGGTGGCCTACTATGCCGACCGCTCAGATATCATTGAAGAGCTGGTGCGACTTCGCAGCCACCTTGCGAAGGGCGAGGAGTTGTTGGCCGAGGGGGGCGCTGTGGGCAGATCCCTGGAGTTTCTCATTCAGGAGCTACACCGGGAGATCAACACCATCGGCTCGAAAGCCAAGGCCACGGAGATCGCTGACATCGTCATCGAGATGAAGAGCGAGCTGGAACGAATTCGCGAGCAGGTGCAGAACATTGAGTAGCCGCGCTGAGCGGCGGGGCATTGCCTTCGTTCTGTCCGCGCCCTCTGGAACGGGGAAGACGACCCTGGCCGCGGAGCTCCTGCGGAGAGTGCGGAGCCTGACCCGCACGATCTCGTGCACGACCCGATCCTCTCGTCAGAGCGAGCGCGATGGCGTTGATTACACCTTCATCGACGAGAGTCAGTTTCAGGAGCTTCGTGACGCTGGCGAGTTTCTGGAGTGGGCCAGGGTCCACGACAACCTCTTCGGCACTCCCAGGTCGGAGATCGAGCGCATCCGTGTGACCGGTGCGGATGCTCTCATGGTGATCGACGTGCAGGGTGGAGAACAGGTCCGTGAGCGCCTCGACGATGCAGTGATGATCTTCGTTTTGCCGCCTTCGCCTGAAGCTCTGCGGCTGCGCCTCGAGGGGCGGGACGGGACCGGTTCGGATGTTCAGTCGACGATGAATTTACGTCTTCGCAACGCAACGGAAGAGATTTCTCACTTTGTGGGTTACGATTACCTTGTCATCAATGACAGTCTGGCCGAGACAGTAGAGGAACTCCAAGCCATCGTATTGGCTGAGCGTTGCCGGCGATCCCGCCGGCACGGTGTGGGTCAAGAGATTCTGGACTCGTTTCGAGCTTCGCTGAGAGATTCCGTATAGCCAACCTCGGCAATTCCCGATTCTGGAGAAAAAGATGCCGTCTGCAGGTCACTACCTATTTGTCGAAATCGCCGCACAGCGATGCAGGCAGCTCATGCGCGGCGCCAAGCCGAAGCTGGACATTCGGGCGCACAAGTACACGACCGTAGCCACGCAGGAGGTGGCTGAGAATCTGATTCCTTGGGAGGTTCGTTCCGAGGAGGAGATTGCGGCCGAAGAAGCAGCCGCGAGGGCCGCGAAGGCCGAGGAGTTCGCCGCGGCAGCCAGGGCGGCCGAGTCGTCCCCGGGCGGGATGCTTGTCGATCGGTACAGAAGGAGATAGGAGCACGCTCCGATTTCGAGCAGACGGCTTCATTCGTCTGTTGAAGATCGGCGAGTGGCGGCACTCGGTGTGCGCTGAGGTCCGGAGGACAGATGAGCAGCGAAGAGGCTGGTCAGCTCGAGGGCGAAGAAGTCGTTCTCGCCGTCACGGGAAGCATTGCGGCCTACAAGGCATGTGAGGTGCTGCGCCGATTGCAGGATGCCGGGGCAGTTGTGCGCGTGACCATGACCCACAACGCTGCTGAGTTTGTCAGCCCATTGACGTTCGCCGCTCTTTCAGGGCACCGTGTTATCAGCGGCTCATTCCAGGATCCTCAGCCTGAACGTCTGGCACACATAAGGTGGGCAAAGCGTTGCTCGGCCTTCTGCGTCGTGCCGGCCACCGCAGACTTCCTCGCGAAGATGGCCCTCGGCATTGCCGACGACTTTCCTTCGTCACTGCATCTGGCGGTTGAGGCTCCCGTGCTGGTGGCTCCGGCCATGGAAGAGAAGATGTGGGCACACCCGGCCGTGCAGCGGAACATCGAAACGCTGAAATCCCGCGGGGTGAGGATTGTTGATCCGGGGGTAGGTCACCTTGCCTCCGGTGGTCATGGTCCGGGAAGGCTTGCCGAGCCTCTCGATATCGTGGCGTCGATCGTGGAGATGGTCGGTGCTCCATCGACGCCCTCCGCGCAGGGCACACTCGCGGGGCAACAGGTTCTCGTGAGCGCGGGGCCGACACGCGAGCATCTGGATCCTGTTCGCATGCTATCGAATCCCTCGAGCGGCAAGATGGGATTCGCGGTAGCCGTGGAGGCCCATAGTCGCGGCGCCAAGGTAGTGCTGGTCAGTGGTCCGACTTCGTTACCGGACCCACCAGGAGTCGAGGTCGTGCGGGTTGTGACCGTCGATGAAATGGCCGACGCGCTGGTATCGCGCGCCGCGAACGCCGATGCCCTGGTCATGGCGGCTGCCCCAGCCGACTTTCGGCCACAGAGGAGATCCCCCGAGAAGATCAAGAAGGCAGGCACCGACAAGCTCACACTGGAGCTCGTTGCGACCACTGACATCCTCGAGCAGTTGCGACAGGCTCCAGGACAACGGCTGGTGGTTGGCTTTGCCGCGGAGACGGGCGATCTGGAGGTGGCCGCGCAGGAGAAGATGGTGCGCAAGGGGTGCGATCTGATTGTCGCCAATCGGGTCGGGCTGCCGGGGGGCGGATTCGAATCGGATCTGAATGAGGTCGTCATCCTCGACCGCCTCGGTGGTCGAACGATGGTCGATTCGTCGCCCAAGCCGGAGATCGCCGCAGCGATCTGGGATGCCGTGGCGGATTTCAACGAGCGCGCCAGTGCAGGCTCCTCCGGGCCGTCCGCCTGAGTCGGCACGTGAGCCCGCCCGAGGGTACTCGAGACGACCGCTTGCGACGCCAAGCCATTGCACATCTGGAGGGGTTGCAGAGGGAGGGCGTGTGGGGAGTGGATCTCTCCGCGTCCAGACGGGACCCCTCCGCACGCGATCAGGAGGGATCGGATGGCCATGTACGGGAAGATCCTGGTGGGTCACGCACGTTCGCGGATGGGTCCGTGCAGCCGGCGGCCAAGGTGATCTCTGACGATCAGGGTGGGTTATTCGGAAACGGGGGAGGCGCTGACAGCCCGGTAGACGAGACGCTCGAGCAGATCGAGGCGGAAGCGCTGAAGTGTGTTGCCTGCCGGCTGCACGAGGGGCGTAACAAGGTCGTCTTCGGGGTCGGCAACCCGGAGGCTCGCCTCCTGTTCATCGGTGAGGGTCCGGGTCGTGATGAAGATCTGCGGGGGGAGCCGTTCGTTGGCAGGGCTGGCAAGCTGTTGACCAAGATCATCGTGGCGATGGGGTACGAGCGGGAAGATGTCTATATCGCCAACGTCGTCAAGTGCAGGCCGCCGCAAAACCGCAACCCGCAAGCCGATGAGATGGAAGCTTGTGAGCACTTCCTGCTGCGCCAGGTCGCGGTGATCCAGCCCCAGATCATCGTTTTGCTGGGCAAGGTTGCCGTGCAGGCCATCCTGGGCTCCTCAGCGCCGATGTCGCGGCTCCGGGGGAAGTTCCAGACATGGCGTGGCATCCCCGTGATGTGCACCTACCACCCGGCCTACCTGCTCCGAAGCCCCGACGCCAAGAGGGCCGTTTGGGAGGACATGCAAATGGTCCGGGATGCGCTCGCGGAAAGTAGCAGGCCGTAGTGAAAGTGTGACGGGTGGGCAGTGATCAGCGCTCGACGCTCCATTCAACAGATGCTGGGCGACGAAGAGATGACCCCCTGGCAGGCGGAGACCAAAGATTGGCGACCGGCGCGATCAGAGGCATGAAACATACGCTCTTCGTCCAGGTCGCGGTGCCGGTTCCGGTCAAGGGGCCGTTCACCTACGAGGTGCCGGAGCTCCTACTGTCTCTGGCGACTCCTGGGATGCGGGTAAGGGTGCCTTTCGGTGGGCGTCGACTCACTGGATCGGTCGTTGCCATGTCTCCAACCTTGCCGGATG
>JAUWTE010000501.1 GCA_030609765.1 Acidobacteriota bacterium | reverse complement strand
GGGGCCAAGATGAGGAGGTCGATGATCCATGTCACGATGATCGTGGCCCTGTTGCCAGCTCTCTCGTCAGCTGTACCACAGCAGGTCGTGGCCGGGCGACTCGCGAAGTCGGTTTCCCGAGGTCGATCTCTTTGGCTCCGGTAGTCCAGGAGGCCTGGCTGAGCCGTCTCAAAAACGTCTCCACGACTGGGGTCGACTCCAGGGGACTCCAGTAGACTCCAGTGCACTCAATCCGCGGCGGCAACCCAAAGAGCCCGAACCACTAACGTCGTAAGTCGTGCACCATCAACCGGTTAGGATTTGGGGTCGGAACGGGTTCGATTCCCGCCGCCTCCACAGGTTAACCTGTTCTAGATGTGCGCCTCACGGGTTGCCTCCATCCCCGTCTCCAAAACGTCTCCAAAGCTGGAGGAAGGTGCAGGCTGTTCAAGCAGACGCACAGCGTTCTCGATAGCCGCTGGGTTCAGATGTATGTATCACTGCGTAGTCGACAGATCCTTGTACCCGGCCAGCTCCAGGATTGTCCTCGCGGGCGCCCATCGCATAGCGAGATGCGAGCAGAACGTATGCCTCAGGATGTGCACACCCCTGCGCAAGGGCATTCACCGTGAGCACGTTTGTCGCATGCCTGGTCTGGACGGCTTCGGGGTGCTCAACGAACTGCGCCGCGGCGGGGAGACGACTCCGGTCATCGTCTACACGGGCACCGGCAACTACGAGCGCTGCGTGCGCGCGATCAAGCTGGGGGCCTACGGCTTCATCGACAAGAGCGAGCCGATGGAGCGCGTCGTGCGCGAGATCGAGAATGCCGTCGAGCGCCAGGCGCTGGCCAGCGAGGTGCGCGCGCTCAAGGACCGTCTGGGTGACGACAGCCCCCTGATATGGGAGAGTCCGCCGATGAAGGCCCTGCGCACGGGCGCCTTCGAGAGCGTCGCGGAGGACAGGCTCTTTCTCGACGAGATCGGCGAGCTGCCCGGGCCCGCGCAGGCCAAGCTGCTGCGCGCACCATGCCAAGAGCACGTCAGCGTACCGGCCCCAGGTAGGTGTCCAGCCACGCCAGGATCTCCTTGGTCGACTCGGCCGGCGGAAGGAAGTGGTCGGTGTCGTAGACGACGAGCTTCTTGTGCTCTTCGGGCGTGCCCAGCAGATCGTACATCGGCTGGACGTTGATCTCGTAGACGAAGTTAGCGTCGTACCTGCCGTTGAGCATGAGGGTCGGAGTTCGCACCCGGGGCAGGTAGTTGCAGGGATTCACCTCCGGAAGCCCGCGTCCGCGCGTTCCGCCCAGCGCCACCACGCTCGCCCGGAAGCGATCCTCCACGGCCAGGATGACCGGCGCCCTCTCAGCCCCCCAGCTCATCCCCAGGTAGGCAATTCGGCCGGCGTCGATGTCGGGGCGAGCCTCGAGGTAGTCCACGCACCGGCGGACTTCCTTGACCAGTTCGGTCACGTATTCGGTGAACAGATGCGACTCCTCACCCCCATGGATGAGCGCCAGCTTTTCACTGCGGCGCTCGAACGTCCCTTTGTAGATCGGGTAGAGCACTGCCCGGCCGTCCTTGACCAGATCGCTCAGAAAACGCTGGAACTCGTAGTAGTGGTCGAGGTCCACGCTCGAAGACTGATAGATCGAACTGGAGCCGGGGAAGTAGAGGAGCGCCTGAAAGGGCGGCGACACGTTCTTGGGTAGGAAGAGATTGGCCGGGATGCGCTCGCCCCCGTGAGCGGCATCGAAACTCACCCGCTCCTGGATCCAGTCGTCCGCGCTCTCATCTCTCCACTCCGTTTCGGCGTTCAGATCGGTTCGGTCATAGGAGAAACGAGCCCGATAGGCCTCGAAGACCTCGTCCGGAACGGGCGTCCTCTCTCGCAGGTTCGGCCGGTCGGTGACCAGGACGGGTTCGAACGCCGCGGCTGGGATCTTCTCCTCGTCGAGGTACAGAACGCAACGGAAGCCGGTCCTCGCCGAGCGGTCGAAGGCCGACGCCTGGCTCCAGTTCGCCGCCATGTAGGCATTGTCGTTCCACGCCCCTCCCCGAACCAGCCGCCCTTGCGGCGTACGGTTCCAGCACCATTCTCTGGCATTGCCCGCGAGGTCATACTCGCCGTGGGCGGTCATGCCCTCATTGGCCCCAACCCTCTCCAGGCTTTCCCCACCGAGGTTGCTGTGGCGTACCAGAAGGGCGAAGAAGAACATCGACCAGGGACCCTTCGCGAGACCCCAGTGATAGCCGGAGGGCAGATTCTTGCCGGCGAACTCGGCGTAGGCCGCCGCCTCGTACCAGCTAATCCCGGTCACCGGGAAATCCCCCCGACCATCGGGATAGTCCCCCGCCGCCCAGATCGAGGGACCGTTCCTGCCGGTCTTGTCGATCAGTTCAGCCATGGCCTCTTCCCAGGTCAGCACGTCACCGCCCTTGACAATCTCATGCTTCCAATACTCGCTGTCGCGATATCCCCCTGCATCCACGAACTCTTTGAACTGATGATTGGTCACTTCATACCGATCGATGAAGAAGTCACCCAGCGGGCCGACGTCGCTTTCCCCGCCTGGGACCCTCACCATGCCGGCCGGCGTGCGTCCCCCCGGAACCAGGTGTCGGTGCAGATTGCGAGGCCGCCAGAGTTTCCTGAGAGACAGAGCCAGTTCGAAGTTGGGGGCCACGGCGTAGACCTCGTCGTAGCCGCTCTTCTCCATCTTCCAGCGGAAAAAGCCCAGAGGCAGCCTCACGTCTTCCAGGGGTGTCGTCCCGATCCGTTGCCACTCGCTGCCCGGCAAGTCGTAGCTCTTGAAATGGACGCTGGCGCCTGGAGGATTGCTCGTAATGTCAATCCTTGCACTTGCGTGCGCGAAGTACTCCGTCAGAATGGGGTGGTCCGGCAGGATCTTCTCGACCTCTAGCGCCAACGGGTAGGCCTCGGTCCTCT
>JAUWTE010000314.1 GCA_030609765.1 Acidobacteriota bacterium | reverse complement strand
CGGCGATCCACGAGATGACCCGGCTCTCGGGCACGATCGACGATGTCTCCTTCCTCTCCTGGGCAAAGCCCACGACGGACACGCCGGAACACATCAAGGCGGCAGCTATCGCGACTATAAGGGATGGCCTCGCTGGCGGATACTCCGTGACCTCCGGCTTGCCGGCGCTGCGCCAGGAAATCGTCGCGAAGCTCGCGCGGGACAATCATATCCCCGCCGACATCCTTGAGATCATCGTCACCGTCGGCGCCATCGAGGGCCTGGCGGCCGCGGTCATGACGGTCGTCGATCCGGACGACGAGGTCATCCTGCCGACCCCCACCTACTCGACGCACATCCGCCAGGTCGTCATTGCCTCCGGCAAACCGGTCCTCGTGCCGTGCGTCGAGGAGCGGGGCTTCGCTCTCGACATCGCGGCGATTCGCAAGGCGGTCACGTCGAAAACGAAGGCGATCTTGTACTGCTCTCCGAGCAATCCGACGGGCACCGTCTTCCGTGAGGACCAGCTCCGAGACCTGGCTGCAATCGCCTTGGAGCACAACCTGGCCGTGATCACGGACGAAGCCTACGAGTACTTCACCTTTGACGGCCACAAGCACTTCAGCATCGCTTCGATTCCCGAGGTGAAGAGGAACGTGATCAGCTGCTTCACGTTCACCAAGACCTATGCGATGACCGGCTGGAGAATCGGATACCTGCACGCCGATCAGGAAACGGTGAAGCAGATCACCAAGGCGCACATCCCGTTTGCGATCTGTGCGCCGACCGTGTCGCAATACGCTGCGCTGGCTGCCCTCAAGGGTCCCCAGGACTGCGTGGCGACCTTCGCGAGCCACTATCTGGCTGCCAGGAACCTGATGTGCGAGCGGCTGGACAACCTGAAGGACGTCTTCAGCTACCACAAACCCGAGGGGTCCTATCTGATGTTCCCCCGAATCCTGGTGGAGGAAGGGCGCGATTCCGTGGCCTTCTGCAAGAGGCTCCTCCGCGAGGCAAAGGTCTCCACGACCCCCGGGATTGCCTTCGGGCCAACGGGGGAAAGCCATCTCAGGTTGTCCTTCTGCGTGCCGGCGGACACGATCGACAGGGCTTTTGACCGCATGGAAGCGTATTTCGGGAAGTAGCCCCCAAATAAGTGAAATTCTTGCGCCACCCTCCTCCCGCCAGATGGCACCTAAGAAGGAAGGGGGAACTGCGGTCAGTTTTGGAGGCCTGACGGGGAGAGGCTTTCCAGGACCGCGTCGCGCGGGGTCGGCGTGATCCTCTGCGAGCGGCCCACATATAGGCCAAGCACGAAGGATGCTTCCGGAGAAAACAGGGAGATAGTCATGTTCTGCTTCCAATGTCAGGAGACCGCCAAGAATACCGGCTGCGTCGTCAAGGGCGTCTGCGGCAAGCCTGAGGCCACCGCCAACCTTCAAGATCTGTTGATCTATGTCTTGAAAGGGATTGCCGTCTACCGCGAACACCTCGCACTGCTCGGAATCACTGACCGGGAGACCGGCCTGTTCGTAGCCCGTGGCCTGTTCGCAACCATCACCAATGCCAACTGGGACAATGACCGATTCGTGGCCATGATCAGGAGCGCCCTCAAGCGCCGCGACCAGCTTGGAGAGACGTTCTTGGCTGCCTACAGAGAAAGACACGGCACAGAGTTCAACGCGCCATTGCCCGATTGCGCGACTTGGGTTTCCGATGATGTGCAGGCATTTGGGGAAAAGGCCAAGTCCGTCGGCGTCCTGGCAACCCAAGACGAAGATGTGCGATCTCTGCGGGAACTCCTGGTCGTCGGCCTGAAGGGAATCGCCGCCTATGCGGATCACGCCGCCATCCTGGGATTCGAAGAGGATGCGATATACGGCTTCATGATGGAGGCTCTGGCTTCCACGACCAAGGAGCTGGCGGTGGACGAGATGATCGCCCTGGTGATGAAGGCCGGAGACATCGCGGTAAGCACCATGGCCCTGCTCGATAAAGCCAACACCACCGCGTACGGTCATCCGGAAATCACGGACGTGAATATCGGCGTTCGCAACCGTCCGGGGATTCTGATCAGCGGCCACGACATGAAGGACATGGAGGAGTTGGTCAGCCAGACGGAAGGTACCGGCGTTGACGTGTATACCCACGGTGAGATGTTGCCGGCCAACTCCTATCCAGCCTTCAAGAAGCATGATCATGTTGTTGGCAACTACGGCGGTTCCTGGTGGCAACAGAACAAGGAGTTCGAATCCTTCAACGGACCGATCCTGCTGACCACCAACTGTCTTGTGCCCCTGAGGAAGAACAACACCTACAAGAGCAGGCTCTTCACCACCGGAGTCGTTGGCTATGAGGGGGCCAAACACATCCCCGATAGACCCGCAGGCGGGGCGAAGGATTTTTCCGAGATCATTGAGTTGGCCAAGAAGTGCAAGTCACCGGTTGAGATCGAGACCGGCAAGATCATCGGCGGGTTCGCCCATAACCAGGTTCTTGCCCTGGCAGACAAGATCGTTGCGGCCGTCAAGTCCGGAGCCATCCGACGCTTCGTCGTCATGGCCGGTTGCGATGGCCGGCACAAGACCCGAAGCTACTACACGGAAGTGGCCGAAACGCTGCCCAAAGACACGGTGATTCTCACGGCCGGATGCGCGAAATACCGCTACAACAAGCTCGAACTGGGTGATATCGACGGAATTCCGCGCGTGCTCGATGCTGGGCAGTGCAACGATTCCTATTCCCTTGTCGTGATTGCCCTGAAGCTGAAAGAGGTCTTGGGTCTCGATGATATCAATGACCTGCCGATCTCGTACGACATCGCGTGGTACGAGCAGAAGGCTGTTGCGGTCTTGCTGGCGCTGCTCTCTCTCGGCGTCAAGGGTATCCGCCTGGGACCCACCCTGCCGGCGTTTCTTTCCAGAGCGGTTGTCAATGTCCTGGTGGAGAGATTCGACGTCAAGCCGATCGGGGCGGTCGAAGATGACATTGAGGCGATGTTGGCCGGCAAATAGCACCGGCAGCTTGAGGTCTGCGACGAACGGGCCCATGGAAGTAGGAGGACAGTGATGCCGCTTTACGAATACATCTGCGCGCTCTGTGGTGAGCGATTCGAATGCATCCGGGTAATCTCCGAGAAGGACGAGACCGAGTGCCCCCAGTGCGGCTACCCAGCGAGGAGGCTGCTCTCCTCTTTCGGGCTCGGCGGCCATGGGAGCAGTTCATCCGTTCCTAACGAGGGTGTCTGTTTTGGCGGCGGGTGAGCCTGTTGACAAACGCGCCCGTGGGGCGCCGCTGTGGGCCAATCGGCGGTAGATATCGATCAATAGCGATCGGAGGAGAAGAATGAGCCACGTGCAGAACGGGACCGATGCGAACTTCGAAGCCATGGTGGTAGACAGCGACATGCCCGTGCTGGTGGACTTCTGGGCGCCCTGGTGCGCCCCCTGCCGCCTGTTGGGCCCGATTCTGGACGAGATCGCCGCTGAGTACGCCGGCCGAGCCAAGGTGGTGAAGGTGAACGTCGATGAGGCACGCGGAATCGCGGGCTCGATGGGCATCCGTTCGATCCCGACCGTCGCCCTGTTCTCCAATGGAGAAATGAAAGATATGCTTATCGGAGCGCGGCCCAAGGCGGACTTCACCGCACTGCTAGACAGCGCCGTCGTCAATGGATGACGCCTGCCGGGTTCCGGCACCGGTGGTCAGCTGGCGCCGCAACTCGGTGCGAGCTCGCTTCAGGCGCGACTTGACCGCCTCGCTGCTGAGTTGGAATCGCTCACCTAGCTCGCGGATCGGTACGCCGTCGGCCTCGTGCAGGTAGATCAGGGTACGGTTCAGCTCCGGTAACGTCTTGAGCGCCGCACCGACGCGCTCCAGCTCCCCCCTTAGAACTTGGAGTTCCTCTGCACCCGGCCGGTGGTCGCCGAGGCTCTCGATGAGATTCTCATCCAGCGGCAAGTTCGAACCCGGAGCATTCTTGCGCCCCCGCTTCAGACGCGAGCAGGCGCCCACCACTAGCCGTCGCAGCCACGGCTCGATGGGAGACGTGCCACGGTAGGAGTCCAGGTTCTGGATCAGGTGCAGCATGGCATCCTGAAGCGCATCCTGACCCAGATCCGGATTGCCGCACTGCCCGGCGGCGAAGCGCTCCAGCCGACGCCTGAAGCAGGTCAGGATCTGCTCGACAGCCGTCGGACCCAGATCCCCGTCACGCGCCTGGGCCGCGAAGTCGGGGCAGTCGTCCTTCCCAGGCCTATCGGGCATGAGACCGTCCTCACTTGGTCTGGCGTTGGGTAGGGAGCTGAAGCCGGGAGCGTGCCGCAAGACGCGGGATCTCGTAGAACAACCTCCTGACTCGTCCTTCAGCAAGAGCATACACCCGCCGCACTACTGGCGTCACCACGGCCGAGGCTCCAAGGCATCCGGGGATCGCGCCAAGGCAGAACACACCCTCCGTGTCATGCACTCCTCGCACTGGCACGATTCTGCCCAGAGCTCTCCGGAGAAGGTCTCTCGCAAACGTGCCGGCCCCTTCCCTCTTCCGGGTTCCGCATGTGCGCTGCGGCGCCCGCCGCGGACGCGCCATGAACTTGGCCGATGCGGAAGCCATGACTTCACCATCCTGAATGAGCCTCGCCGCCATGACGTGCAGCGGTGGGCGCGATCGAT
>JAUWTE010000300.1 GCA_030609765.1 Acidobacteriota bacterium | reverse complement strand
GTCCTCCTCGTTTCCTCCATCGACTGGTACCTGGCTCGCAGTGGCGGCAGCGGAGGCCTGTTTCGAGCCTTGACGGCAATCTACGAGGGTCGCGTGGAAGACCTTCCCGCTGGATTTCCCGTGGAGGTCAGCTTCTCTGAAGCTGGTCCCGAGCTCTCCGTTCGAGTGGTGGAGTACCGGCCGATTGTCGATTCCATCTTCACGATACCGAGCGACTACACAGAGCTCGATCGGACCCAAAAGCGGCGTCCCAGCTGAAACTTCCCATCGTCTCGGAGCGCTCTTTTCTCTGCGTACGTTCTTTCTCGAGGAATCTGTAAACCAAATAGGTACATAATGTATCTATACAGTATGGGGATAGCGTGATGAGACGCGAGGTCTCGGGCTGCACACGAGAGGCGATCCAGGGAGGCACAGATGCAGAGTAGCGAGACGACGCAGCCGGACAGCCATCTCCCGCTCAAGCCAGCCGTTTTCCTGGTTCTTCTCGCATTGGCAGAGGAGGAACAGCACGGCTACGCGCTCGCCAGTTCGGTGCGGGACCTATCAGGTGGCAAGCTGAAGCTCGCTACCGGACCCCTCTATCGTCACCTTCAGCGACTGCTCGATGACGGCCTGGTCGAAGAGTCCGACCGGCGACCGGCTGCTGATCAGGATGATCGGCGCCGTCGTTACTACCGGCTGACCGAGCTCGGACGAGATGTCGTAGCAGCGGAGGCGGTGAGGATGGCGGACCTGGTAGAGGTCTCGAGAAGCCTCGAGCTTCTCGGCGCGCAGGGGAAGACGAGATGAGAACCGAACCCGCCGAGCCGGATTCCTCCTTTCGGCGACCTCGTTCCGTGCGTATCTACCGTCTCCTTCTGAGAGCCTACCCGGTTGAGATTCGCACTCGCTTCGGCCTCGAGATCTACGAGGCGTTCGACGATTCACTCGAAGAGGCCACGGGGAAGGGCAGGCTAGATGTAGCCCGGCTGTGGCTGGTAACCCTTTCAGATGTGGCACAGGTAATTCTCTCGAGACGATCCACGATTCACTCGAGTTTGGGCGCGCGCGGCCCCCAGGGTCCGCCGCCGATCTTTGACCCCCACGGCTCCCCGCCTCGGAAGACGAAGATGCTCGACACCTTGATGCAGGATATTCGGTTCTCGATTCGCGGCTTCAGGCACGCCCCTGCTTTCATGGCTCTGGCGGTCATGATCGTGGCGCTTGGCATCGGTGCCACGACGACCGTCTTCAGCGTTGTGCAGGGCGTCCTGCTGCGTCCACTTCCTTACGCCGATTCTTCCGACCTCGTCTACCTGGGAACGAGCTGGGGTGACGCGGTTCCCACCTACACCTCACGGCCGGATTTCATCGACTGGAAGGAACGGCTGACCACGGTCGAGTCTCTTGGGGCAGCGACACTGCAAACGATCGTTCTCGCAGGCGACGGAGACCCGCAAAGGGTGATGGTGTCGCCGGTGAGCAGAGATTTCCTCTCGGCCCTTGGTGTGGCCCCAGCGCTTGGCCGCGCCTTCGTGCCGGGGGAATTCGAGACCGGCCAGAATGATGTCGCGTTGGTCAGCCATGGTTTCTGGATGCGGTACTGGGGCGGCGACCCCGACGTTCTCGGCCAGGCACTCAGACCCGAAGCCGGTCCCGACGCCCGCGAGTCCTACCGCATCGTGGGAGTCATGCCGGCGGGCTTCCAAGCACCGGAGGTGCTCGGGCTTGCGGAGACAGAGGTCTGGGTTCCGCTTCCCATGGACGAAGGTGCCTACGCCACCAGCCGCACCAGCAGAAACCTCCGTGTGGTGGGTCGATTGGCTTCTGGAATCACCGTAGATGCGGCCCGCCAGGAGGTCGCCGCTCTGCAGGCTGCAATGATCGAGGAGTACCCCGACTCCTATGCCTGGCGCGACAGCACGGTGGGAATCGCGATTGCCTCGCTGCATGAGCAGACCGTGGGTGAGAGCGGGCCCGCGCTCTGGACTGTATTCGCCGCCACGGGGCTGCTCCTGCTGATCGCCTGTGCCAACGTTGCCAACCTGCTACTGGCTCGTGCAACGCAGCGAAACCGCGAGATCGCCCTGCGTGCCGCGCTCGGGGCGGGGCGTGGCAGAATCGTTACCCAGCTCCTGACTGAGAGCGCCCTGCTGGCCCTGACGGGCGGAGTCGTCGGGATGCTCTTCGCGTTCGTGGGGGTGCGGGCCTTTGTGGCTTTCTCCCCAGTCGATTTCCCCCGGTTGGCCACGGTGCAGGTTGATGTCGGTGCGTTGAGCTTCGCCTTCGCGCTGAGTCTGCTTACCGGCCTGGTTTTCGGCTACGCACCGGCCATGCTCGGTTCCCGGGGCGCCCTGATTTCAACTCTGAAGGAAGGAGGGAACCAGGTCGGCTTCGGTCGCTCGTCAGCCTTCTTCCGTAGCAGCCTGGCCGCCGCCCAGATTGCGTTGGCGCTGGTGCTGCTGGTCGGGGCGGGGTTGTTGGTGAACAGCTACGCTCGTCTGCTCGCCGTCGATCCAGGGTTCGAGGCCGACGGCCTGCTGCTCATGGAGGTCGACCTCGGCGATCCCTACCCCGAGGGTGAGCAACGCGCGGCGTTCTTCGCGGCTCTGCTGGGCCACATCGAGAGCATACCGGGTGTCGAGTCGGCCAGCATGGTGGAGTATTTGCTCCAGGACTTCGCCATGTGGGCGCCCAACGTGATTCTCGAGGGCGCCGATGAGGAGACACCTCCCTCCTTCCCCGCACACGTGGTCGGGCCGGCGTTCATCGAGACCATGGGAATGCGCCTGCTGCGCGGCCGAGATTTTTCCACCCAAGACGCCGGGGGGGCTCCGCCCGTCGTCATCGTCAGTGAATCCCTTGCTCGGACGCTGTGGTCAGAGAGCGACCCGGTCGGGCAGCGAATGAGGATTTCCCAGAGCGCCGACGCTCCGTGGTTGACCGTGGTTGGCGTTGCCGCCGATATCCGCCGGGGCAGGGTGGTCTATGACCCCCAGCCGGAGCTCTTCGTCCCCTACATGCAGTTCCCCTACTTCGACTGGACTCAGGTCCTGATACGCGGTGAGGTCGGCGCGGGGGCCATACGGGGCTCAGCCGGCGGCTCACCCGCTGCCCTGGCCGGCCCTCTGAGTCAGGCTCTGCTGGAGGTGGATCCCAAGCTTCCATTCGATGGAGTCATCACCATGAAGGAGCGCATTGCATCGGGGCTTGAATCGTCGCGGGCCAGCACCTTCCTCGCTTTGAGCTTCGCCGTGCTGTCGATGGTGCTCGCGGCCGGCGGCATTTACGGGACGATGATGTACGCGGTCGGGCAGAGGACGCGCGAGATCGGCATCCGGGTAGCGTTGGGCGCCACTTCGTCGAGCGTCGTTCGTCTCGTTGTACGTCAATCCATGGTTATCGTCGGCGCGGGGATCATCGTGGGTCTTGTCGGTGCCCTGCTCCTGGCAGGCTTGCTCGAGACCGCGGTCTTCGGCATCAGTCCCACTGATCCGCTGACCTATCTGGCTGTTGCGGCGATTCTGGGCTTGGTGGCATTGGTGGCTGCCTACCTGCCGGCGCGCCGGGCCAGCCGGGTGGATCCGCTGACGGCCCTTCGAGCGGATTAGCCTGAGCTCCAGATATTGACCCATTGTGTCACATGAAGAAAGAGTGTGACACAATGTAAGAAGACCACAGGCTGGTCGGAAGCCCGTGACCACTCGGATCCCGGTGACCATTCGGACATCCGTGACCGTCTCATCCAGGAAGGAGGCGATGAAGCCGTGCGAAGGGTTTCGATCCGTGAGATCCGCAGCGCGTTGAGCCACGTGGAGGAGCTGTTGGAACGCGAGGGTGAAGTGATCATCACACGCCACGGGAAGCCCGTGGCGCGCGTGCTTCCCGTGGATCGCCCTCGGCCTATTCCGTCACGTCGGGATCTGCGCCAGAGCATGGAGCCGCTACCGGTCCCGAGCGAAGAGCTGGTACGGCGAGAACGGGACGAGGGTTGACGTGGCTGCCTACATCGATACCAGCGCGCTGGCGAAGTGGTACCTCAACGAAGCGTGTTCCGATGATTTCGAAGCATACCTGCGCGAGGTCGACCGCCCGACCATCAGCAGCCTGACCGTGGTGGAGACCCGGTCCCTTCTGTCGCGCCACCGGCGCATGGGTCATCTTACGGACAGGCAGGAGCTAGAGGTCTTCGCCCAGTTTCAGCAGGATATCGAGGAGGGAATCATCTCATTGCTTCCCGTGCGGGACCGGAATGTGCTGGCCGCAACCCACCTCCTGGGCCGGCTGGTGGACCATCCCCTTCGCACCTTGGACGCAATTCACCTGACCATTTGCCAGGCTGCCGGCCTGACCGAGTTGGTCACTGCCGACAAGATCATGGCCGCTGCCGCCGCCGCCCTGGGCCTCGAGGTTGCGCGTTTCGACTAGCTCCGACTGGCGGCCAGCATTCGGGCAGCGGCACGGTGGCAAGAGGGCCCATCTCGATGGCTGCTTGCCAAGCAAAGATGGGCCCTCCCTATTTGTTTGGTTACTTGGCTAGTCGCTCGGCGGCAGCGGGCCCTCGACTTCCTCGACCTCCAGGTGCGTGCCGATCGATTTCACCCACTTGTCGACGTGGCGAGCGGCGATCTCACGAGAACCGAGACCGAAGGCCAGTGCGGCGGCAACAGCCAGCGCTCCCAGCAAGAGGCCGAAGGCGATGTTGATGATGTCCTCCGCCAGTCCCATCTGGCGCAACGCCATGGCACTGGCGAGCACCACGATCGAAACCCGTGCGACGTTCGCGAGCACGGCCGACTGGGGAGTGCCACTGGCG
>JAUWTE010000046.1 GCA_030609765.1 Acidobacteriota bacterium | reverse complement strand
GGTTTCGGCCGCAGGAGATATCTTGAGCAGAGGCCACATCAATGCCCTCCCGCACGAGCCAGGAGCGGTCATGCGAAGCACCGCACCGGGTAGCGGGGAAAGCGCGGCTGCCAGGTTTGCGCCGAAGCGGTTTGTCTTGCCCAGCGGGCTGGTTGTTCTGCACCAGCCCAATCCGACCTCGCCTGCTGTGTCCATCAGCCTGCGCGTTGCGGCCGGCGCGTGCCTGGAAACATCTGAGACCACCGGTTTGGCCAACTTCTGCGGGAGCATGCTCAAACGCGGCACCACGCGTCGAAGCAAGCAGGAGATCGGAGAAGTCCTCGATTTCACGGGCAGCCACCTGGGCTCGAGTGCGGGCCGCCACACGGCAGGCGTCGGCGCCAAGGCCCGGTCTGCGGATTTCGAACAGATGATGGAGCTGGTGGCCGAATGCGCCCTGACGCCTTCGTTCCCGGAGGCGGAGGTCGAAAGGACGCGGGGCAACCTTCTCACGGCGATTCGAGAGGACGAGGACGACACCCGCCAGGTTGCAATGGACGGCCTGCGGCAGCTCGTCTATGCGCCCGATCATCCATATTCCTGGCATCTGATCGGCACCGAGGAGACGATTGCCCAGCACCATCGCGATGACCTGGCGGCGTTCCATGCGCGACACTTTCGTGCCCAGGCCTCGGCGCTGGTGGTTGTTGGAGCCGTCGATCTCGATCAGGCGATGACGGCCGCCGAGCGGTATTTCGGCAGTTGGCCGACAGGCGCAGATGAGGTCTCCGGGCAAGCCCTGGGTCTGATCGCGGCGCTGCCCGAGATTCCTGACGCCAGCTCACCTGCCAGCGCCGTGCGCAAGGTGTCGACCATGCCCGCCAAGGCGCAGGCCGACATTGCTCTCGGCCATCCAGGCATCAGGCGGGCCGATGCCGACTACTATGCCGTGACGGTGATGAACATGATCCTCGGCCGGTTTGCCATGGGTGGCCGCCTGGGATACAGCGTCCGCGAGGAACAGGGCATGGCCTATTACACGTTCTCGACCTTCGAGGCCGGCTTCGGGCCTGGCCCCTTCGTGGTGCGGGCGGGGGTGCACCCCGATAATGTCGGCGCTGCGATCGACAGCATCGTGGTGGAGCTGCAACGCATCTGCACCGAGGCGGTTGGTGAGAAGGAACTGGATGACGCGACGTCGGCCCTGATTCGATCACTGCCGCGCGCATTAGAGACGAACGAGGGGCTCGCGACTACCCTTCACACGATCGAGCAGTACGACCTCGGGCTGGATTACCTTGAGAGATATCCTCAACTAATCGGCGCGATCAGCGTCGACGATGTACTGGCAGCGGCTCGCGATCACATCCACCTGGAACGATTCGGTGTGTCGATCGCCGGCCCCTACAGCGAGGGCGAGTAGGTGCACTTGCGCGGGTTGGACATGGAGGCGAGCGAACATGGCAGTTGATCGTGAGGTACTCGTTGCGGCGCTGGATCAGTATCTCGATCTGGGAGCTGTGGTGGATGAATCTCTGAATGGCCTGCAGGTCGAGGGGGCGACGTCGATCGAGCGAATCGCGCTGGCCGTCGACGCTGCCGAGGCGACAATCAGGGAGGCGATATCAGCAGGCTGCCAGCTCCTTCTGGTGCACCACGGTCTTTTCTGGGGTGAGCCCGTTCGGCTTGTTGGACCCATGGCGACACGCATGAGGGCTTGTTTCAGATCCGACTTGTCGATTTATGCAGCGCACTTGCCTCTCGATCGTCATCCGGAGGTGGGCAACAACGCGGTGTTAGCCGCCAAGCTCGGTGGCACCGTGGTGTCTCCATTCGGCGAGTACGGTGGGGCCAGTTTGGGAGTGCTCGCGGGACTCGATGTTCCCTGCGATGTCGGGGCCATTGCCGGCCGGCTGGCAGCGCTCGGCTGCGAGGAGCCGCTCATCTGGTCATTTGGCCCCGAGACGATCAGCAAAGTGGCGGTGGTTTCCGGTGCCGCTTGTTTTCTACTGGAAGATGCTGCTGCGGCGGGAGCCGATTGCTTCGTCACTGGCGAGCCCCGGCACTCCCAGTACCACTTAGCCCGTGAGATCGGCATCCACTGCGTGTTCGGCGGCCACTACGTGACCGAGACGGTAGGGGTCCAGGCGTTAGGCGACTGGCTCGCCGGGCGCTACGATATCGAGGTCGTCTGGATCGACCATCCGACCGGCGTCTGAGATCATTCGGTTTGCTGTTCCCCGGTGGGTTTCGCGCCACCGGGCCTGCAGAAATCAGAGTGTCGAACGGGATAGTCGAAGGGGATAGGGGATATCGCAATGGCCTATACGCTCAGACTCCTGGAGACCGATCACGAGTATCACGAGTGTGAAGACATTCAGAGAGAGGCTTGGGGATTCACCAGCGACCTCGACATCATTCCGTTGACGCTCCTCGTGACCACCCAACTTCATGGCGGCTTGGTGCTCGGCGTGCTCGACGCGGAGGGTGTGATGCAAGGATTCTGCTATGGCATCCTCGGCCTCGAGGAGGGTCGATTGTCGCACTGCTCGCACATGCTCGCAGTGCGTAAGGCGGCACGCAGCGATGGGGTCGGGGCGCTTCTGAAGTGGGGACAACGCGACGAGATCTTGGCCCGCGATATCGACCTCATGCTCTGGACTTTCGATCCGCTCGAATCAATCAATGCCTGCCTGAACTTCCATAAGCTCGGTTGCCTGTCCGACGAGTACATTCTCGACCTTTACGGCGAAACGACCAGCGAGCTACATGCGGGGATGGCTACGGACCGCTTGCACGTGAAGTGGTTCCTGAGCTCACAGAGAGTTGCGGCACATGCCACGGGCGATCGTGGACGAATCGCCTCAGCACTGGCGGCCGGCGAGATCGATGCTCCTTGGGCGCTGGAAGGGGAGGGTTTCGGGGCGGACATGCGGCCCGGCGTGTTGCATCTGGATCTAGACGCGCCCCGACTCAGGTGTGAAATCCCGCCCTCCATTCAGGACATCAGGGCCAACGACATGGGGTTGGCCATCGCCTGGCGCGAGATCACGCGCGAGCTCTTCACGAGCTACTTGGAAGCGGGCTATTTCGTGCGCGAGTGTCTGCGCACACACGAGGCCTCGCCGCGCACTGTCTATTTGCTCGAGAGGGGCACCATTGAACTCAACGGATTGGAAGAGTGAGGAATGCGCATCGACGCGCTGGACCTGTATCTGATCAAAATGTCGATGGTGGGGGAGTTCGTTACCTCCTTCGGAGCGGTCCAGGAGCGTGAGATAGTCCTTGTCAGGGCTCACGCGGGCGGGGCCAGCGGTTGGGGGGAATCGGGAGTGGACGGTGTGCCTCTCTACTCCTACGAAGACGCCGCAACCTGTTGGCACATCATCGAAGATTTTCTCGCTCCGGTGATCCTCGCTCATGATTGGCCCAGCGGAGGCCTCGGCCCGGCGATGGCCGACCTCTTCTCTTCCTGGCGCTGGCATCCAATGGCGCGGGCAGCGGTCGAGGAAGCATTGTGGGATCTCGAGGCCAACCTCCAAGGAGTGTCGGTGCGGCAGCTCTACGCGGGGGAGCGCGAAAGCCGAGAGCGCATTCCGGTAGGCATCTCGCTGGGTATCCAGGATGATTTCGATCTCCTTGCCGCCCAGATCTCCGAAGCACTCGATCAGGGCTACCAGAGAATCAAGCTGAAGATCGAGCCCGGCAAAGACATCGGAGTCATCGAGAAGGTCCGCCACCAGTTTGGCGAGATCCCCCTGATGGTCGATGGCAACTGCGGCTACACGCGGGAGCAGGGACCAATCCTCAAAGGCCTTGATCCTTTCAATTTGCTCATGATCGAGCAGCCGCTGGCGCAAGATGACATCCCAGGCCACGCCGACCTACAAGCAGAGATGAAGACGCCAATCTGTTTGGACGAGAGCATCCACTCGCTGCGCCACGCCCGGCTCGCGCTCGACTACGATGCGTGCCGCCTGATCAACATCAAGGCATCACGGGTTGGTGGGCGCACCGAGGGGATCGCCATCCACGACCTGTGTGCCGACCGCGGCGTGCCGGTTTGGTGTGGCGGCATGCTGGAGTCCGGTATCGGACGACTTCACAACATCGCCATGGCATCTTTGCCGAACTTTCAGATGCCCGGCGACCTGTCTGCGTCCCGGCGATACTGGCACGAGGACATTATCGACCCGGAGGTGACCGTGGAGTCCGATGGTCATTTCGAGGTTCCCGACACGGTGGGCCTGGGTCATCGCGTCCGTGAGGATGCCATTCAACGGTTGGTTGTTCGTTCTACCAGCCTCACCCGGGAATAGCGCGACAGGGTATTCTGAGGCATTTGTTGGAGGGTGTTCTCCACGAAAGTGCCACCCTGCAGGAGAGTACGATTGATGAGAGGAGAGGCGACGTGGCTGCGGTAGCTTCTGAGATTTTCCGTGCCTATGACATCAGGGGCATCGTCGGGGAAGACTTGACCACCCGCGAGGCCGAGCTCGTGGGACGCGCGTTCGGCACTACGGTGCGCCGGGCGGATGGCGGGCGCGTGCTGGTCGGCCGAGACGGCCGGCTTTCGGGCCCCGAACTGTCTGAGGCCCTGATTGAAGGAATCCGCGCATCAGGGTGTACGGCAGTAAAGGCCGAGATGTTGCCAACCCCGGCCTTCTACTTCGGTCTCCATCATCTCGATGTCGATGGCGGCATCCAGGTCACTGGCAGCCACAACCCGCCGGAGTACAACGGCTTCAAGGTCTGTCTCGGCACCAAGACGCTTTTCGGGGACGATATCCAGAAGCTCCGCCACCTCATCGAGTCCGATGATCTGGAGCAGGGGAGTGGTGGGCTCGAAGCCGCCGAGCTCATCGAGCCCTACACGGCGATGATACGTGAACGAATCAACCTGGCTCGGCCGCTGCGCGTCGCGGTTGACGCTGGTAACGGCGTGGCCGGCCCGATCGCACCAGAGCTTTACCGCGAGCTGGGCTGTGAGGTAGTCGAGCTCTACTGCGATGTCGACGGGAATTTCCCCAACCACCATCCGGATCCGACTCTCGAGGAGGCGGTGGAGGACCTGCGGAAGGTTGTCTTGGAGCAGGGGCTGGACCTCGGTCTGGGCTTCGATGGCGACGCCGACCGGGTGGGCATCATCGACGCGGCAGGGGAGATCGTGTGGGGTGACCGTCTCTTGATTATTCTGGCTCGAGATCTGCTGGAGAGGGAACCCGGTGCCGCGGTGATCTGCGATGTGAAATGCTCGCAAGTCGTGATGACCGACATCGCCCAGCGCGGTGGCCGGCCGATCATGTGGAAAACGGGCCACTCGTTGATCAAACAGAAGATGCGCGAAGAGGGGGCTCAGCTGGCTGGAGAGATGAGCGGCCATCTCTTTTTCGGAGAGAATTTCTTCGGGCATGACGACGCCATCTACGCGGGTGCCAAGCTCCTCGAGATCATGTCTCACCAGGAGGGTACCTTCGCGGATCTGCTCGCCGACCTGCCGACTAGCCACACGACACCGGAGATTCGCCGTGACTCAACGGAGGCCGCCAAGTTCGAGATCTGCAAGCGCTTGCGCGACGAGCTCGCCGCTGAGCTCGACGTTCTCGACATCGACGGCGTGCGCGCGAACTATGAGGGTGGCTGGGGACTGGCTCGCCCCTCGAATACTCAGCCCGCGATCGTCCTGCGCTTCGAGGCCGACAGCGCCGAGCGCCTGGCTGAGATCCAGGCCGACCTCACGGGTCGGCTCGATCGTATCGAGCTCGAGCTAGGCGTCGGGTAGTTTGATCGGCAGGTAGTTTGAGCATTGCGTAACGAGGTTGGGTACAGCACAGGAGGCAGTCATGACAGACAACCCGGGTCCGGTCGATCCGCACGCCTTCGTGGTGATTATGGCCGGCGGCGGAGGCACACGCTTCTGGCCGTTGTCACGGCGTGCCCAGCCGAAACAGTTCCTTGCCATCACTGGCGGCAAGACATTGCTGCAGGAGACCTGGGACCGAGCACTCCTTCTGGTTGATGGGCCTGAGAGTATCGTTGTCGTCACCTCCGCCGACTACGCGAAGCTGGCAAGGGAGCAACTCACGGACCTGCCCCTGGACAATCTCCTGCTGGAGCCCCAGGCCCGCAACACCGCGCCCTGTGTTGCCTGGGCATCTGCTTGGTTGGAGGCCCGGGATGCCGATTCCGTGGCTTTCGTGTTGCCGGCAGACCACCTGATTCACGACCTCGATGCGTTCGTTACGGCGGCCCGTGCGGCGGCTGCGACTGCCCGAGCCGAGCCTCTGCTGGTGACCTTCGGTGTGCCACCCCGGTACCCGGAGACCGGGTACGGATATGTCGAGATCGGAGAGTCCGTGGAGGTCGACGGCGCCGGGGACGTGCCCGTGAACCGCGTTGTGAGATTTCGAGAAAAGCCAAATCAGGAGACGGCCGAGGAATATGTGGCGGCGGGTCGATTCTTCTGGAACAGCGGTATGTTCGTATGGGCGACGAGGACCATCCTCAATGCCTTCACTGAGTATCTTCCCGAGGCGGTCGATGCGGCGCGGCGCATGCTGGTAGCCGGTGCCGACGAGGAGCGCGCCGCGGCCTACGCTGCGATGCCCGCCACATCTATCGACTTCGGAATCATGGAGCGTGCCGGCAATGTCGCTTGTGTTCGGGCGCCCTTCGATTGGTCGGATGTGGGATCTTGGGCGGCGCTCCATGAAGTGACGCCAGGAGACGCCGACGGCAACGTGACATGGGGGCGGGTCGTTGCCCTCGACGCTCGCGGCAACCTCGTTCATGCACCGCAGCAGGAGGTCGTTGCTCTCCTCGGCGTGGAGGGACTCGCGGTTGTGCGAGCGGGCGATGTACTGCTGGTCGCTGCACTCGACAAGTCGCAAGACATTCGCGGCTTGCGCGAGCTTTTCATGGAGATGGGCCTCGATGAGTTCCTGTAAACACGGGCTTCAAGCCTCCGTGCCCCTGATACGGAAGATGGTGAGAGCCAGTGGCTAACCTTGCTCTGGCCGGCGGCACACCGCTGCGCGACACGCTCTATCCGAGTTGGCCGCAGGGCGGGCCCGAGGAGCTCGCGGCGCTCGAGCGCGTTTTGCAGTCGGGGAACTGGAGTAGCTCCTACGGTAGCGAGGTCCGGACGTTCGAGGAGAGCTTCGCTGCCTACCAGGACGCCCGGCAGGGCATCTGTGAAAACAGCGGCGAGGCCGCTCTGATCCTGGCGTTCAAGGCCCTGGGGGTTTCCCCAGGCGCGGAGGTCATCGTTCCCGCCTACACCTTCGTAGCGAGCGCCACGGCGGTGGTGCAGATGGGCGCGGTTCCAGTTTTCGTCGATGTCGATGCCGATACCTACTGCATCGCTCCCGATGTCGTAGCGGCAGCCATCGGACCCCAGACGGAGGCCATCATGCCGGTTCATTTCGCCGGCTTGCCGGCCGACATGGACCCGATCATGGCTCTGGCGCAGCGACACGGTCTTGCAGTGCTCGAGGATGCCGCACAGGCCTGGGGCTCTCGCTATCGGGATCGGGCGGTGGGGGCCATCGGCGACGCTGGCGGCTTTTCCTTCCAGGCCAGCAAGAATCTGACCGCCGGGGAGGGCGGCATCATCGTTACCGATGATGCGGAGGTGGCCGCGACCTGTCGCTCGCTGGCCGACTGCGGCCGTGCAGCGACGGCTCAGAGATACAGTCACGCGCTGCTCGGCGGCAACCATCGGATGACGGAGTTCCAGGGCGCCATCTTGCGGGCGCAGCTCGATCGCTACCCAGGGCAGCTCGAGCTTCGTACCCTTAACGCCGCTTTCCTGACTGAAGAGCTGAGAGGTCTGCCGGGAGTCGAGCCGCTGGCGCTTCCCGCGGGCCATAGCCATTCATGGCACCTGTTCGTTATGCGCGTGAGCCTGCGGGAGTTCGGCGACATCTCGAAGTCCACCCTGGTCAAGGCGCTCGTAGCCGAGGGAATCCCGGCGGCGGTAGGCTACTCCGAGGCGCCCTACCAGCAGCCCGTGTTCGAGGACGCCAGCATAGTTCCGAGTCGGCACGAGGCATGTCCCATCGCGGAGCGCGCCTGCGAGTCCGAGGCTGTCTGGGTGCGGCACCCCGCGCTGCTCGGTTCCGAGGAAGACGCCCGCGATGTTGCCCGCGCCTTTGCCAAGGTACAGGCGCATTACCACGAGATCAGTACCTTCGAATAGACCGCGACTTCTGAGCCTCAGGCGAGCCTTAGGATAGAATCTGCCGACATGAAAACGACCGACCAGCTTGAAACTCTCGATGCCCTCGTCTCGCTGTGCAAACGGCGCGGATACATCTTCCAGAGCAGTGAAATCTATGGTGGCCTGAATGGCTTCTGGGACTATGGCCCTCTGGGCGTAGAGCTGCGCCGCAACGTCCTGGACTTCTGGTGGAAGCGGGTCGTTCGAGATCGTGAAGACGTGGTGGGGATGGATGCGTCGATCATCATGCACCCGAGGGTGTGGGAGGCCTCCGGCCACATCGGTTCGTTCTACGACATGATGGTGGATTGCATGTCGTGCAAGCGCCGTTTCCGGACCGACCACCTGGCGCGTGACGCGGGCACCGACGAGCCGCCCACGACCTGCCCCGAGTGTGGTGGCGCCCTCACCGAGCCGCGCGAGTTCGGGCTCATGTTCGAGACCCACGTGGGCGCTACCAAGGACTCACAGGCGATCGCCTACTTGCGCCCGGAAACCGCGCAAGCAATGTTCGTGAATTTTCGTAACGTACAGATGGCGACCCGCATGAAGGTGCCTTTCGGTATTGCCCAGTCGGGCAAGGCCTTTCGCAATGAGGTGACGCCGCGCAATTTCACTTTCAGGTCGCGCGAGTTCGAGCAGATGGAGCTGGAGTTCTTCGTCCATCCGGAGGAGGAGCGCAAGTGGTTCGATTTCTGGCTCGAAGAGCGATTCAACTGGTACGGCGACCTGGGCATTCGACAGGAGAAGCTGCGCTTGCGGCCGCATCGTGAGGACGAGCTGGCCCACTACGCCATGTACACGTCGGATGTGGAGTACGAGTTTCCCTTCGGTTGGCAGGAGCTCGAGGGCGTCGCCAACCGCGGCTCCTTCGATCTCAACCAGCACATGAAAGCCTCCGGCAAGGAGCTCGGGTACTTCGATGACACTCGCAACGAGAAGTTTGTCCCCTCGGTGATCGAGTCCTCGGCCGGTCTCGACCGCACCGTACTGACGGTGCTCGCCGACGCCTTCGCTGTGGAGAAGGTTGGCGACGAGGAGCGCACGGTGCTGCGCCTGGCCCCACACATCGCGCCCCGGCAGGTGTCGGTGTTCCCTCTCGTCAAAAAGCTGACCGAGCCGTCGCGCAAGCTTTACGAAGAGCTGAAGAAGCACTTCAACGTGCTCTACGATGCGGGTGGCAGCATCGGCAAGCGCTACCGCCGCGAGGACGAAGTGGGCACGCCGTTTTGCGTCACGGTCGATTTTGATGGGCTAGAGGACGGCACCGCGACGGTGCGTGACCGCGACAGCATGGAGCAGGAGCGGGTGTCGTTCGACGGCATGGTGGACTATCTTCGCGAAAGGCTGTCGCTGCAGCAGTGAGCGAGCCGCAGCGCGAGCAGCGCCCGTCCGACGACGAGACCCGGCGGCAGGCTCTCTTGCTCATCCACGAGCGACTTCTTGGCGAGTACGGCGAGCCGACGCCAAAGTCGCAGATGGCCCCGCTCGACGAGGTGGTCTTCACGATCTTGTCGCAGAACACCACCGATACCAATCGCGATCGTGCGTGGGCAGGAATGTGGCGGGAATTCGATAGCTGGAGGAGCGTCGCCGCCGCGCCGGTTTCGCGTATCTCCAAGGCTATCGAGGCGGGTGGCCTGCACCGCACGAAGGCTCAGCGCATCAAGGATTTGCTCGGGCGGGTGCGAGAGGAGCGCGGCGACTACGAAATGGACTACCTGCGCGACATGGACATGCAGTCAGCACGTATGGAGCTGGGACGCTTCAAGGGTTTGGGAGCAAAGAGCATCAACTGCGTGCTTCTGTTCTCATTGGGCCAGCCGGCGTTCCCCGTCGACACGCACGTGCATCGCATCTTGCGGCGAGTGGGCCTCGTTGAAACACGTGATCTGAGCCGCGCGAATCGAGAGATCCAGGCGGATGTACCCGACGAAATCGCATATCCTCTGCACATGAACATCATTCGCCACGGGCGTGAAGTGTGCTCGGCGCAACGTCCCGAGTGCTGGCGATGCTGCATTGAAGACCTCTGCGGATTCGAGGAGAAGAGGTTGGAGTCCCGATGAGCTTCTACATCACCTGTGCCATCGACTATCCGAACAGTCGACCTCACGTCGGTACCGCCTACGAGAAGATCGCGGCCGACACGATTGCTCGCTACAAGCGCCTCGCCGGGGAAGAAGTCTTCTTTCTCATGGGCCTCGACGAACATTCTCAGAACGTTGAGAAGAGGGCACGAGATGAAGGGCTGGAGCCGATGGCGTTTTGCGATCGCATGGAAGGCGTGTTCCGCGACGCCTGGAAAGCCGTAAACGTCGAGTATGACGACTTCATTCGAACGACCGAGGAGCGGCACCACCGCGCCGTCGTGGCGATGGTCGAGCGCGCCGAAGCAGCCGGGGACCTGTACGAGGGTTCCTACAAGGGGTTCTACTGCGTGAGCTGTGAGGCTTATTACCTGGAGCGGGATCTCGAGGACGGTCTTTGCCCGGTCCATCAAAAGGAGCCCATCTGGCGGGAAGAAGAAAACGTCTTTTTCCGCCTTTCGAGCTACGGGGACAAGCTCAAGGCGCTGTACGAACAGCACCCGGAGTTCGTGCAGCCAGAGACCCGTCGCAATGAGCTGCTGGCGTTGATCGACCAGGGCCTCGAGGACGTCAGCGTTTCCCGCGCCAGCACCGGCTGGGGCGTGCCGATGCCCGGTCACCCCGGGCAGGCCGTGTACGTCTGGTTCGACGCCCTGACCAACTACCTGAGCGCGCTCGGCTTTCCCGACGAGACGGAGGCGTATCAACGATTCTGGCCGGCCGATATGCACCTGGTCGGCAAGGACATCACGCGCTTCCACGCGGTTATCTGGCCGGCCATGCTCATGTCTGCGGGGGTCGCGCTCCCCGCCACGATCTTCGGACATGGGTGGGTTCTGACGGCCTCCGGCAGGATGAGCAAGACGATGGGCAATGTTTTGGACCCGATCGTCGTGGCGGAGCAATTCGGGGCCGATTCCCTGCGTTACTTCCTGCTACGCGAGGTGCGCTTCGGTCGCGATATGGAGTTTGACTACGAGCGGCTGATCGGTCGTATCAACGCCGACCTCGCGAACGACCTGGGAAACCTCTTTCAGCGCACGCTGACCATGGCGAAGAAGTATCGCGAAGGCCGGCTCTCTGCTCCCGAGCCGGGAGCCTCCGTCACAGGGCTGCCCGAGAAGGCGCGGGAGGTCCTGGGAACCTATCGGCAGGCGATGGATTGCTATGACCTGCAGGGCGGGTTGGCCGCCGCATGGGATTTGGTGGCAGCCGCCAACCTGGCCATCGACAGCCACAAGCCCTGGGAGCTGGCACGTGATGACGATAGGGCCACCGAGCTCGACTCGGTTCTGTACGAGCTCGTCGAGACCCTGCGTCACATCGCCGTGTTGGTGAGTCCGATGATGCCCGAGAAGGCGAGGGCCATGGCCGACCAGGTGAGTTGGCAGTTGCCTCGTGAGGATTGGCGGCTCGATTCGATGCTCGAGTCCTCACCCGGATCG
>JAUWTE010000026.1 GCA_030609765.1 Acidobacteriota bacterium | reverse complement strand
GCCACAACACGGTTCCGTACCTGCACAGCTTCGCCGAGGTGACCAAGCATGCCTTTTGGAGTCGTCTGGCCTATGCCGGTGACCCGGAATTCCGTCCGCCACCGCTCGACCGGCTGCTCTCGGAGACGTACTGGGAAGAGGTCGTTGCTCAGATCGACCCGGACCATGCGACTCCGTTCGAGTACCCACAGGTTGTGGTCGAGGACTCGGATTCACCGACGGCACAGGGGGCGCCGCCGGCCCCGGGGGCAACGCCGGCACCTGACGCCGAGCACACGATGCAGCACACGACCCACTTCGTCGTTGCCGACCAGTGGGGCAATGTGGTGAGCGCCACACAGACCCTGGGCAACTCTTTCGGCAGCCGCATCATGCCCGAGGGAACAGGAATCTGGCTCAACAACTCGCTCGCCTACTGCACGTTCGAGCCCAAGGGCAACCCGATGGATGCACATGCGGGTCGGCGTAAGCTGTCGGGCGATTGCCCCACCTTCATTCTCCGTGATGGCAAGCCCTGGGTGGCAATCGGTACGCCTGGGGGGCACACCATAGGGCAGACCGTGCCGCAAATGGTGATGAACATCATCGATTTCGGGATGAACGTTCAGGATGCGATCTCAGCTCCGCGAGTCAGCTTCGTCGAACCCGATCGTCTCGCAGTAGAACGCGAGATCTCGGAGGAGATTCGCGACGCGCTCGCAGCCATGGGCCACAAGGTCTTCGAGGTCGGTGGTCTCGGCAACGCGCACGGTCTCACCATCGAATACGGTCCCGATGGCAAGCCCATACAGTTCCTCGGTGGCGCCGATCCGCGTGGTTCCGGCTTGGCAAAGGGATACTAGTCAGGACACCTCATCAGGAGGCATTGCTCATGCGTGAGATTCCAGCATGGTTCGGGCTCACTGCCGTTGAGTCTGCTGACCGCGAGGTCGTCGTGCTCGGTTGCCCCTTCGAGGGGGGAGACGCCTACCGGGGGGGCTCATCGGAGGGGCCCGCCGCAATTCGTGCCTGGGCCAGGACGTCGCAAGCAATCACCGAGGATGGCAACACCATCGAGGGTCTGCGGGTGATCGATCACGGTGATGTCGCCTCGACCGACGACTCGAGCGAGGGACGATGGGCGGCACTCGAATCAGCGGCGGCGGAGGCGTTGCAGCAGCACCCAGGGTCATTTTTGCTGTCACTCGGGGGGGATCACGGCGTGACCCCTCCGCTGGCGGCCGCGGTTCGTGCGGCACGAGGAGATCTCGGCTTTCTGATCCTCGACGCCCATCCGGACGCCTTCGATACCTACGACGGCGACCCGCTGGCGCACGCGTGTGTGCTCCCTCGCCTCTGGGACCGAGCTGGGTACAGCTCGGACACGAGCTGCCTCGTGGGTGTGCGGTCCTATGCCCTCGAGGAGATCGACTCACTGCATGAGTTTGGCCTCGTTGTCAGCGCTCAGCGCTGGGAGGGTGAGGGGAGCGTGATGCTCGCCGACGATGTGCTGCGTGTCACCGGGGGCAGGCCGCTGTATGTCAGCCTCGATATCGATGTGCTCGATCCGGCTTGCGCCCCTGCCACCGGGTATCCCGTCGCGGGCGGTCCGAACACGAGACGAGTCTTGGAGCTGCTGGGAGCCATCTGGCGGCGACAGCCTGTTGTCGGCATGGACCTGGTCGAGGTGGCCCCCGCCATCGAACCCTCGGGCATCACCGAGTCCACCGCTGCGCACATCTGTTTGCAGGTCCTCGGGCACATTGCACGGCAGGACCCAACGCTAACTGCATGAGAGTGTCCTGCCGCGGGGGTGGCGGATAGTCGTCCTGCTAGAATTCAAGCTATGCACGTGCACGCGAGCCATGCACCAAGTGGGCCTTCCCGGGGCCGACGCCGGGCCGAGGAGCGCCGCGGACTGCTGAAGGCGCTGGCGCTGACCTCGACCATCCTCGTGGCAGAGGTGGTCGGCGGTTTTATCTCGAATAGCCTCGCGTTGCTGGCAGATGCCGGGCACATGCTCACAGATGCCCTGGCCCTTGCCCTGGCTTACCTTGCTTTGGGCCTGGCGACGCGACCGGCGACACCGCACAAGACCTACGGTTGGTATCGACTCGAGATCCTCGCGGCGTTGACCAATGGTGTCACTCTGGTGGTGATATCACTGTTCATATTCTGGGAGGCCTACGCGCGCTTCATGGATCCGCCGGAGGTGGCGACGGGCATGATGCTGGTGATCGCCACCGTCGGATTGGTGGCCAATGCTCTTGGTCTGCGCTTCTTGTCGGGACACGGTGGCAGCCTCAACCTGCGTGGTGCCTACCTGCACGTGTTGGGAGATCTGCTGTCCTCCGTAGGGGTCATCATCGGTGGTGTGGTGATGTGGATCACCGGCAACTTCCTCATCGACCCCCTGCTCTCGGTAATCATCGGAGTGGTGATCATCGTGAGTGCCTACAGATTACTGCGGGAGTCTGTCGACGTGTTGCTCGAAGGTGCACCCATTGGCTTGGACCTAGCCGAGGTAGAAGCGGCCTTGGAGACAGTAGACCGGGTGGAAGGTGTGCACGACCTGCACGTTTGGAGCCTCACCTCAGGGGTGAACGCCCTGTCCTGCCATGTCGAGGTGAAGTTCGAGGCATTGACCGGCACCGACGCGCTTCTGGACCGCATCAGATCCGTGTTGCAGGAGCGCTTCGACATCTCGCACACGACGATCCAGATCGAGACCGAGTCCTACAAGGAAAAGGGCCTCGTTTACTGGAAGCTCCCCGAGTCCGAGGAAACGCAGTGAAGGATCGTCTCGAGGCAGAGCAGGCAGAGCGCTATCAGGCCCACCTCGCTCTGCCGAAGATCGGGGCCACTGGCCAGAGACGTTTGCTCCGTTCACGGGTACTGATGGTTGGTATCGGCGGGCTCGGTTGCCCCACAGCGTTGTACCTGACTGCATCCGGTGTAGGGACGCTCGGTCTGCTTGACGACGACATCGTCGATCGCAGCAACCTGCAGAGGCAGGTTCTGTACGGCACGGCGGACATCGGTAAGCCCAAAGTTCAGGTGGCCCGTGAGCGGCTGGCGGGCATCAACCCCGATGTCGACCTCGAGCCCATCGAAGAGAGACTCACCCCGTCCAACGCAATGGATCTGGTCGAGGGGTGGGACCTCGTTATCGATGGCAGCGACAACTTTGCCACCCGCTACGTGGTGAATGATGCCTGTGTGTTGTCGCGAATCCCGCTGATCTCCGGCAGCATTTTTCAATTCGAAGGGCAGGTGACGGTGATCCAGCCGCCGCTGAGCCCTTGCTATCGCTGCCTTTTTCGCTTGCCACCACGAGAGCAGCCCGCGTGTCGGGACGCCGGCGTACTCGCACCGTTGACCGGGATCATCGGGTCGATAATGGCCGCCGAGGCGGTGAAGTTGACGGTTGCGGGCGACACCGCACTGATGGGTCGCCTGCTTCTCGTCGATTCGCTCGAGTCCTCCACGCGATCCGTCAGGGTGAAGAGCGATCCGACCTGTCCTCTCTGTGGCAAGGAGCCGTCAATCGACCGCCCGACCGCGGTGGCTGTTTGCCGTAGTTCCGATGCTTGAACGGCTCGGGGTGGCGGGTGGCGGCTGCCAGATATGTATCAGCTTGGCTGCCCCCGACGAAGCCGGCCTGATGAATGGTCTGGCAGCCGCCACCGGCGCTGATCTC
Organism: Acidobacteriota bacterium; assembly: GCA_030609765.1. Taxonomy (GTDB): domain Bacteria; phylum Acidobacteriota; class UBA890; order UBA890; family UBA890; genus CALAKE01. The sequence goes on along the minus strand of JAUWTE010000026.1, from coordinate 11,106 downwards.
ATCGAGGTGCGCCTCGATGCCCTTGCTGAGCCACTTGCCTGCCAGGACGATTTCTTCAGGGAATTACAGAGTCAGGCACCAGTTCCTGTCGGTTTCACCTGCAGACCCGTGTGGGAAGGCGGGGGATTCGAGGGTGCCGAAGGGGGCCGCCGCGACCTTCTCGAAAGGGCGGCCCAGAGTGGAGCCGCCTTCATCGACGTCGAACAGGACGCGGACTGGGCCGAGGCGTTCATCGCCGACTCCTCGGTGCCGGTGATTCTTTCGCACCACTGGCAGTTTCCACTGCCGGCGGATCTCGAGGAACGCGCGCGACGCATGCGCGCCGTGGGGCCGGCCGTCGCCAAGCTGGTGGCCCCCGCTGCTACTCCCGCTGACGCGATCCCGTTACTGGCTGCGGGGGCCGAGCTGGCGGCGAGCGGGCAGCCATCGGCCGCCTTCTGTATCGGTGCGGCGGGGAGCGCGAGTCGGGTGCTGGCCGTGGCTCGAGGAGCGGCGCTCATATATGCGGCCCAGCCGATCGGCGAGTCGGTTGCGGCGGGACAGTGGCGGCCGGAGGTGCTACGAGAGGAGCTTCGACTGCAGCGCTGGCGGTCGGGGTTCGGCTTATGTGGGCTCGCCGGCGATCCGATTGATCATTCGCGGTCGCCGGCTATCTTCAATGCGGCCTTCGAAGCCCTCGAGCAGCCAATCGGATACCTCCCGATCTCCTGCTCGGAGCTCGAGCCCGCTCTCGAGCTGGCCGAGGCTCAGGGCCTCAAGGGCCTCAGTGTCACCATGCCCTTCAAGGAGGCCGCCGCGCGGTACTGTGCCGAGCTTGATCCGATCGCTGACTCGATTGGGGCGGTGAACACGCTGGTTTCTGAGTCGAACGGCTGGCGCGGCTACAACACCGACGCCGGCGCCGTCGTCTCGGCTCTTTCTGAGGTGACCGAGATTTCGGGTCGCCGGGTAGTGATCCTCGGTGCGGGGGGTGCTGCGCGTGCCGCGGCCTTCGCTCTGGCCGCACGAGGGGCGGCGCTCACGCTCTGCAATCGCACCCGTGCGCGCGCCGACGATCTGGCGCAGCGGGTCGGCGGCAAATCCATTTCCATTGAAGCTCTCACCTCCGACCATTACGACGTCATCATCAACGCCACCCCGATCGGAATGCGCGGCAGGGAGGATGACACCCGAACGCCTTTCCCGGTCGATTGCCTGCGGGGCGACGAGATTGTCTTCGATTTCGTCTACCGGCCGCGTATCACCCCGCTGCTTCGCGATGCCGCACAGATGGGGTGCACGGTTATCGAGGGTTTGGAGATGTTCGTACGTCAGGCGGCCGAACAATACAAGCTTTGGTTGGGGGGGGATTCCCCCGCGCCTCTTGACATTATGAGGCTGGCGGCGGAAAAGGCCCTGCAGCGAGGCTAGTCGCACGATATCGCCGTCGGCGGCATACAACAGGAGTAAGGCGAACACCTCGAGCGAGGAGATGGCCTGCTCCCTGGTACAGCGCGCAACAGGAGAAGCCCATGGCTGAGGAAGAGGTCAACGGCTCCGGCGTTCCCGGAGACCCCCCTGATGAAGGCACGGAAACGGCACAGCCGCCCGTCCCTGAGCCCCCTCCTCCTTTCGACGACGAGGCCGAGGGGCCCGGCGGTATGGCGGCATTCGTGGGCCCCACGATCAACGCCATCGTGGCGCCGGCCAAATGCTGGGAGGCTCTCGACGCCAAGCCCAAGCTGTCGATATGGATGTTTGTCTGGGTGGCGCTGATCTCCACCGGTCTCGCGATCTGGAACCTGCCCATCACGCGGCAGGCGACGATCGCGATGATGACGTATCAGCAGAGAGCCCAGGGTCAGGAAATGGGGCCAGAGGACCTCGATCGGATGACCTCGATCATGGGGACGACGATGAGTCTCATGGCCTACATCGGGACATCTGTCTTCATCCTCGTCATGATCCTGTTCCTTGCCCTGCTCATGTGGTTGGGGGCCTCGGTGCTGGGTGGTAGCGGGAAATTCTCCCGTAGCTTCGGGTTGGCGGCCGCGGGTGCAGTCATCCACCCCGTCATGTACAGCATCTATGCCTCCATCATCATCCACATGAACCCCCCCGAGATCCGCCGGCCGCAGGACATGATCATGATGACGCCGACGGTGGGGCTCGACCTCATTTTCGGCAACCCTGACATGCCGATCTGGCTGACGACGTTGCTGACCAGGATCGACCTGTTCAACCTCTGGTGGGTGGTGCTGATTGCTGGAGGGGCGCAGGTGCTGCTCCGTCTCAAGAAGGGCCCGGCGATCACCATGGCAGTAGGGATTTGGGCTCTGACGACAGTGATCGCGATGCTCATGGCCATGCTGCAGGGGCTGAGCGGAGGTTAGGTCGGCAGGGGAAGGATTTCTCCCTGTGGGTCGGGTCTGAGCTACCACGGCCTGCCGGCGAGTGGGGTTGTCAGAGGCAGGAAATTCAGGGCCGCGTCGGGAGCACCGGCGCGGCCCAAGCCGTATTGCCCTCCGGCGGAGTCGCTGTTACCATCGCCCCACACTTCATTCGGAGCATTCCCGATGAGCGCGACACTCACAGCACGCCACCCCGGCTTCCGCGCTACCGCTCCGTCTGCGCTGGTCCCCGCCACCTCCATGTACTGGTGGTTTTGGCGCAACTAGGGGCCAGCTTCCGCACCTAGATTTTCCCCTTACGTAATTTGACCGGAGGCTGAGCCGTCACGAGCGGTAAAGGTGTATTTGCGTCCATGAGAGTTTTTCCCGAGTTCGAAGAGTTCGTCGCTGCAGCGCACCAGGGCAACCTGGTGCCGGTCTGTGCTGAGCGTTTGGCGGACCTGCTGACGCCGGTGGGTGCATATCTGCGCGTAGCGGCGCATCTCGAGCGACCCTTCCTTCTCGAGAGTGCGGAGGGCGGCGAGAGTGTGGGCCGATTCTCGTTCATTGGCGGTGACCCTTTCCTCGAAGTACTGGGTGATGCGGAGGGTATCGTTCTGCGGCAGCCGGGCATCGACGAGAGGCGAGTGCCGGGAGACCCCATTCGTGCACTGGCCGACCTGCAGAACCAGTTCCGGGCACCGCATGTCGAGGGAGCCCCGCCCTTCGCTGGCGGTGCGGTGGGATACGTGGGCTACGACGCCGTACGTTGGGTGGAAGAGATTCCCGCCAGGGAGTCGATCGACACCCAGCCCCCCTGGCTCTACCTGGCCTACTACGACAACGTTCTCGCGTTCGATCACCTGCGACACCGAGTCATTCTGGTCGCCAACGCCAGAATTGAGGACGCCGCCGATGAGGCTCACCTGCGAGCCTCCTATGAGACGGCCCTGGCGAGGCTACGTCACCTGTCCGAGCTGCTCGAGAGTGAACCTCTTCCTGCCGCCCCCTTGGATACGGCGACAGACATCGATCAGCCTGCCTTGTCGGTCGAGGCGAGTATGGGCAGGCAGTCGTTCTGCTCGGCAGTCGAGGTTGCCAAGGAGTTCATCGTGGCTGGGGATGCCTTCCAGGTCGTGCTGTCGCGGCGCTTGACCTGCCCCACGGTCGCTTCGCCGATCAGCGTTTACCGGGCCTTGCGGGCTATCAATCCATCGCCCTACATGTTCGTGCTCGATACCGACGGCACCCAGATCGTGGGCTCTTCGCCCGAAATGCTGGTCAAGGTCCAGGATGGCATCGTGCAGACACGACCGATCGCCGGAACCCGGCCGCGCGGCGAAAATGGTGACGAAGATTTGTTGCTCGAGGCGCAACTACTCGCTGACGAGAAGGAGCGCGCCGAGCACTTGATGCTGGTCGACCTGGGCCGAAACGATGTGGGGCGGGTGGCCAGTTTCGGCAGCGTCGAGGTGCCCGAGTTCATGCAGGTCGAACGCTACTCGCACGTCATGCATCTGGTTTCGAGCGTCCGAGGCCGCCTGCGCGAGGATGTCAGCCCGATCGAAGCGTTCTTTGCCAGCTTTCCGGCCGGCACGGTGAGCGGAGCCCCCAAGATCCGTGCCATGGAAATCATCGAGGACTTGGAGCCCACGGCGAGGGGCGTCTACGCCGGTGCCATCCTCTACTGTGATTTCGCCGGCAACATCGATTCATGCATCGCCATCCGCACGATCACCATGCAGGACGGCTGGGCCGCGGTTCAGGCGGGTGCGGGCATTGTTGCGGATTCCGATCCGGAGCGGGAGTTCGAGGAGACGGAGCAGAAAGCGGCCGCGGCATTGCAGGCACTTGCGTGGGCGGAGGGCGCGTCATGATTCTCGTCATCGACAATTACGATTCCTTCACCTACAACCTGGTGCAGGCGCTTGGCGATCTGGGCGCGGATCTCGAGGTGCGCCGCAACGACAAGATCACGGTGGGAGAGATAGCCGGGATGAGTCCGGCGGGTATCGTGATCTCCCCGGGTCCCGGTCGTCCTGAGGCGGCTGGGTGCTGCTGCGAGTTGATCGACGCGCTCGCGGCGCAAATACCCATCCTCGGAGTCTGTCTCGGGCATCAGGCAATCGCTGCCACCTTCGGGGGGAGCGTGGTGAGAGCTCCCAAGGTCGTGCACGGCAAGACGGCGCTGGTGCGCCACAAGGGCCAGCGGCTCTTCGCGGGACTGCCTGACCCGCTCGAGGCGACGCGCTACCACTCTCTGGTGGTCGCCCGCGACGACCTGCCGGCGGCTCTCGAGGTCACCGCCTGGACTGATGACGGGCTCATCATGGGGCTGCGACATCACGATATACCGCTGCATGGAGTCCAGTTTCATCCCGAATCGATCGCTACCGCCGAAGGGCCGGCGTTGCTTGCCAACTTTCTCGCCATCTGCGGAGGTGAACCATGCTGAAGGGAGTCATCGAGCAGGTCGTGACCGGGCACGACCTCGACCGCGCCGAGGCGCGCTCCGCGATGGAAACCATCATGCGGGGCGAGGCCAGTCCGGTGCAGATTGCCGGCCTGGTAGTGGGAATGCGCATGAAGGGCGAGACCGTCGATGAGATCGTCGGTTGCGCCGAGGCCATGCGTCGGGCAGCCGTGCGCCTCGACACCCAGGTGGGCGGCCTCGTCGACACCTGCGGGACCGGGGGCGATGGGGCGGGCACATTCAATATCTCGACGGCCGCTGCATTCGTGGCGGCGGGTGCGGGCGTCCCTGTCGCCAAACATGGTAATCGCGCCGTCTCGAGCAGTTGCGGAAGCGCTGATGTCCTCGAGGGCCTGGGCGTCACCTTGCTGAACGATCGGGAGCGGCTCATTGAGTGTTTGGAGGAAGCCGGCATTACCTTCATGTTTGCCCCGTTCCAGCATCCCGCCATGCAACACGCTGTAGGTCCACGTCGCGAGCTCGCGCTGCGCACCATCTTCAACTTGCTGGGTCCGCTGACGAACCCCGCAGGGGCAAGGCGCCAGCTCCTGGGTGTCTACGACCCGACCCTCGTCCCTCTGCTCGCAGAGGTGCTCGGCGAGCTCGGTGCTGAGCGCGCCCTGGTGGTGCACGGTGCCGGAGGTATCGACGAGCTCTCGACGCTGGGCCGCAGCCACGTCGCCGAATGGGATGGGACGAAAGTGAAGACCTACGAGATCGACCCCGAGGAGCTCGGCTTCAGTCTCGCGCAGCCGCGCGAGATCGCGGGCGGCTCGGTGGATCAGAACAGCCGCAGAGTTTTGACCGTGCTCGAAGGGCGGCCGGGTCCTGCGGCCGACATCGTGTTGCTGAATGCGGCGGCGGCTATCTATGCCGGTGGATTAGCGGAGTCGATTGAAGACGGTCTCGATCAGGCCCGCCAGTCGATCACTAGCGGATCCGCTCGTGATCGTTTGGCATGCCTGGTGCAGTGCACGGAGCCAGATGAACTGGAAGAGGAGGAGCAGGATGAGCTTGACGCTTCGTGATCTCGTGGAGGCGGCGCGTGCAAGTGCAGCCCAGCGGCGCGCCCGATGTTCCGAGGGCAGCGTACGTGCTGAGGCCGAGGTAGTAGCCGCGGAGTCGGGAGGGGCTGGGCGGTTCCGGGGTGCCCTGGAGGGCACCGGCCTCGCGCTGATTGCAGAGGTCAAAGGCGCGAGCCCCTTGCACGGAACCCTCCGCGAAGATTTTCAGCCCGTCGACCTGGCTCGTGTCTACGAGGACAACGGAGCCGCGGCGATTTCGGTGCTCACCGAGGAGCACTTCTTCGCCGGCTCGCTCGGCCATCTCGAGGCGGTCACCCGCGCGGTCTCTTTGCCCGTGCTGAGGAAGGATTTCATCACCGAGTTCTACCAGGTCTATGAGGCAGCGGTTGCGGGAGCGTCTGCCGTCCTGCTCATCGCCGAGATCCTGGCGCGAGCGCAGCTCCAAGAGCTTACGGAGGCGGCCCACTCAGTAGGTCTGGACGCGCTCATCGAGCTGCACCGACCCGATTCGATCGACGCTGCAATGAACGCCGGGAGCGGGATGATCGGTGTCAACAACCGCGACCTCGAGACCATGAAAGTAGATGTGGAGCATTCACTACAGCTCGCCCCGATCCTTCCCGATGGCTTTGTCAGGGTCAGCGAGAGCGGAATCGAGGAGGTCGGAGATATTCGCAGGCTCCGCGCGGCAGGCTATGACGCCGCTCTGGTGGGGACGGCTTTGGTGACGGTTGAGGATCCCGGCGTGGTTCTGCAGAAATTGGCCAAGGGATGATACGTAAATGAAAAGAAGCGACGGTGGGCCGAAGGCAGGCGCGCGGGAGCCGGGCACGGCGGAGGCAGGCGCACGTGACGCCGGGGTGCTGTGGAAAGTCTGCGGCATCACCGACGAAGCCGGTGCTGACACCGCTGTGCGGGTCGGCGCCGATGCGTTGGGCTTTATCTTCTACGCCGAGAGCCCGCGCAGCACGACACCGGAGGCCGCGGCCCGCATCGCGGCGAGGATTCCCAGGTCGGTTCTGCGGGTCGGCGTGTTCGTCAACGCTTCCTTAGGTGAGATGCAGGCCATAAGAGATGACGTCGGCCTCGATGTCATTCAACTTTCCGGTGACGAGACACCTGAGCTGTGCTGCGAGCTCGGTGGGCGCGTTTGGAAGGCGCTGCGGCTGCCGCCCGCCTGTTCTCCTGCTGAAGCCGAAACGCTGGCGGCACCGTACGCGGAGTGGACTCTCCTCTTGGACGCCGGAGGAGCGGGTCGCTATGGCGGTACGGGAGAAGCCGTCGACTGGAATACAGCGGCAGGTCTCGCGGCACGCTATCGGCTCGTTCTGGCAGGCGGCCTGCGACCCGACAACGTTGCTGAAGCCACATCACGAGTGCGGCCATGGGCCGTCGATGTGGCGTCTGGAGTCGAGGCCGAGCCAGGTCTCAAGGACACACAGAAGCTGCAGGCGTTTGCGGCGGCACTGAGGCCCTTTCGCTGAGATCAGACCCCGTTGGTGATGAACAGAGGATGAAGAGCTGGAGATTCGACGATGACTGAACAACCCAAAGCGTCGCCCGACGCGCACGGCCGCTTCGGAGCGTTTGGTGGCCGCTTCGTTCCGGAAACCCTCATGCCGGCGCTGTTCGAGCTCGAGTTGGCGCATGCGGACGCGATGCAAGATCAGGCGTTTCGACAAGAGCTCGACGGGCTCTTATGCGATTTTGCCGGCCGCCCCACGCCGCTGTACGAGGCGCCACGGTTGGCAGCGGACCTCGGCGGGCCGCGGGTGTGGTTGAAGAGGGAGGATCTGCTACATACAGGCGCGCACAAGATCAACAACACGATCGGCCAAGCACTACTGGCTCGGCGCATGGGCAAGCACCGGGTTATCGCCGAGACAGGTGCTGGGCAGCATGGCGTCGCCACCGCCACTGTGGCTGCCCGATTCGGACTCGACTGCACCGTCTACATGGGGGAGGAGGACATCCAGCGGCAACGACTGAACGTTTTCCGCATGCGCTTGCTGGGTGCCGAGGTGGTGCCCGTGAGCTCCGGCAGCAGGACGCTCAAGGACGCTACGAACGAGGCCATCCGCCACTGGGTGACCAATGTCGAGACGACCTTCTATATCCTCGGATCCGTCGTCGGGCCGCATCCATATCCGGCCATGGTGCGCGATTTTCAGTCCGTGATTGGTCGTGAGGTTCGAGAGCAGCTCGCGGCAAAGGGGGAGGCTCCTCCAAGCCTGCTCATCGCCTGTGTCGGAGGCGGCAGCAACGCCATGGGGTTGTTCGCCGACTGGCTCGACGATGATGTCGAGATGATCGGCGTGGAGGCGGCCGGGTACGGGTTGGACAGCGGCGAACACGCTGCTTCACTGTGCCAAGGGCAGGTTGGCGTTCTACATGGCGCCCGTTCCTATCTGCTGCAGACCGACGACGGCCAGGTGAAGCTGGCCCATTCAATTTCCGCCGGCCTCGATTACCCCGGCGTCGGTCCTCAGCACGCACAGCTTCGTGATAGTGGCCGCGTTCACTACACGGCCGTAACCGATGCCGAAGCAGTCGAGGCCCTGCAGCTTCTGTCGGGCCGCGAGGGGATTATCCCGGCCCTCGAGAGTGCGCACGCGATCGCAGAGCTCTACAAGCGCGCCCGTGCCGGGGAGCTTCCCGGTGATGCGCGCATTGTGGTTTGTCTGTCGGGCCGGGGCGACAAGGACGTCGAAGCCATGGCCGACTACCTGCGAAACCACCCGAATGAAGACATAGGCGCCCGACCATGACGATGAAGCAGAAGAAGGACGCACCGAGCCGCCTGGCCCCCGCCTTCCTGAATGGAATGTGCGTTGGCCGACCGCTGGTTATCCCGTTCGTCACCGCGGGCTTTCCCGACAAGTGGTCGACACCTGACGTGGTGGAAGCGATGTGCGTGGCAGGCGCCGACATGGTCGAAATCGGAATCCCATTCTCTGACCCACTGGCCGACGGTCCGACGATCCAGCATGCCAGCGAGGTGGCACTTGAAGGCGGTATGACAGTTGCCGGTGTCCTCGAGATTGTCGAGTCCGTGAGGATGCGTGACGACACCCGGGATCTGCCCATTGTCTTGATGGGCTACTTCAATCCTCTACTTGCTTACGGATTGGAGAGCTTCCTGGATGATGCCAAAGCGGCGGGCGTGGATGGACTGATCATTCCGGACGTTCCCCCGGAGGAGGGCCGCGAGTACCGGGCGGCATGCGTCGAGCGCGACCTGTCGGCGACGTTTCTGGTTGCTCCCAACGCTCCCGACGAGCGCATTCGTATTGTCGACCAGTTTTCCACCCACTTCTCGTATTGCGTCACGGTGACGGGCGTCACTGGAGCTCGGAATGAAGTACAGGTACGCACCCTGGAGTTTTTGCGCCGCATGCGTTCCCTGGCGCTGAAGCCCTTCGTCGTTGGCTTCGGCATCAAGGAAGCGGCTCACGTCTTGGAGCTCGGACCACATGCCGACGGGGTCGTTGTCGGCAGTGCCCTGATCGATGCTCTGTCCCAGGGGAAGGAGCCTGCTACCGTGGCGGCCGAGCTGATTGCCCCGCTGCGTGCGGCAGCAGAGAGGATTGCTAGTTCGCGCGAGTAGTGCAAACCAACGGCGGCTTGCTGGGTTGCGCCGCCATTCGACAGCTTCTGGAGCGCACATTGAACGAGGCTGATTGCCTCGAACGGGTTACCCACATTCGCCATGAAACGTAACGAGAGAATCACGAAGGCATTGGTTAGAGGGTTGGGAGGCGAGGGCATGGTCATCGTCATGAAGCAGGGGGCCGACGAGACCCAGGTGGAGCGCGTTGTAGAGCGGCTCACCGCTCTCGGCTTCGATGCCCACCGGTCTGCGGGAAGCGAGCGCACCGTGATCGGTGCCGTCGGCGGCAACATCGACGCCACCGATCCCCGCGAGCTCGAGGTGCTCGATGGCGTGAAGGAGGTTTTCCGCATCAGCAAGCCATACAAGCTGGCTTCGCGCTCGTTTCAACCGGAAAACAGCATTATTCCAGCGGACGGCACGGGGGTAGGGGGCAATGCAGTGGTGGTGATGGCCGGTCCCTGCGCCATCGAGAGCGAGGAGCAGATCCACACGATCGCGGGGATTGTTGCCAAGGCCGGCGCAAGGGTCTTGCGGGGTGGCGCTTTCAAGCCGCGTACCTCGCCGTACTCGTTTCAGGGACTGGGGGGAGACGGCCTGAGGTTCCTGCGCGACGCCGCCGACGCGAACGGTCTCGGAACGATCACCGAGGTCATGGACGCCTCTCAGGTCGAGCTGATGGCCGAGTACGTGGACATCTTTCAGATTGGCGCCCGCAGCATGCAAAACTTCTCGCTACTGAAGGCGCTCGGCCGGATCGAGAAGCCCGTTCTCCTGAAGCGAGGCATGTCGGCCACCATCCAGGAGTGGCTGATGTCGGCTGAGTACATCATGGCCGGAGGCAATCACGACATCATCATGTGCGAGCGCGGCATCCGGACCTTCGAGACGCACCTGCGCAATACCTTCGACGTCTCGGCCATCGCCGTGATTCAGGAGCTGTCTCATCTGCCGGTGATCGCCGATCCCAGCCATGCGACCGGAATCCGCGACAAGGTTGCACCCATGGCGAGAGCAGCCATCGCCGCTGGAGCGGACGGCCTCATCATCGAGGTGCATCACGACCCGGAGGCAGCCCTTTCCGACGGACCACAATCGCTCTACCCGCATGAATTCGAGGAGCTCATGGAGCAGCTTCGGCAGATCGCTGCTGCTATCGACCGCACCATCGCTTAGCCCGATCCTCTGAGAGGCTCGGGCTAACTTGATTTCAACCCAGCCCCTAAGTACGCTCGCCTCGGGTGCCGGGTATGGAGCGGGCACCCTTCTTGAAGCGCCACAGCACTCGGAGGGACCCCTTGCTGGTAGCAGACAGAAGTAGCGTTGTAGCTCGATCTCCCGCGGCTCAGGCGCTCGCCGCAGCGGCTGCCGCCATCGCCTTCGCGGGCGCCCTGATCATCGCCGCCCAGGTGCGCGTTCCTCTGCCCTGGACACCGGTGCCCATCACCCTGCAGACGATGGTCGTCTATCTCGGTGCTGCCTGGCTCGGTAGTTCCAGGGCCGTGAGTGGAATCCTCATCTACGCCGGTCTTGCCGCCTTCGGGCTGCCCGTGTTGTCGGGCTGGCAGGGTGGCTTCGCCGCCTTCACGGGACCGACGGGCGGCTACGTCATGGGAATGATTTTGGCCG
>JAUWTE010000429.1 GCA_030609765.1 Acidobacteriota bacterium | reverse complement strand
ATTGCCGCTTGCGTCGCGTTCGTCTCGATCCTCTGGGAGCTGCTCGGGATGACCGAGGCCCCCGAGCCGCAATGGTGGGTCGATTCCTACGTTCGAGTCGCAAAGGAGCTCGAGCGTCGGGAGGACTATCGGCCGAGAGGTGGCGACTTCCCGGACTATCAGGGCTCGCTGTGGCGGTTCGTCGAAGAGAAGGTGCCAGCCGCTTTTGAACAGGGCCTGTCGACGCTGGAGGCTTGTGAGAGTTGGTACTCCGGTGCCTACCTGCTGGAGACCGTGCCTTGCGTGCTCTACATCCTGATGCGCCACGGGGACGATGCGGAGACCGCGATGGTCCGGGCCGTCAACGACACCCGGGACAACGACACGATCGCGGCCATCGTCGGCGCGGCAGTCGGGGCGCTCCATGGCCGTGAAGCCCTACCGGACCGCTGGGTCGAGAAGCTCACCGGACGCACGACGGACTCCGACGACGGCCGGGTCTTCGAGCTCATCGAGCAGGCCAGGCAGAGGTGGTGGGAACCCGCCTAAGTTCCATCGAATCATGCACATAACTATATTGTCAGTTCTGTCATGACCGAGCCGAGGTTCACGGCCCCTGGTGCGGCGCCCTCTTCGGTGACGAGGGGCGACCCCTCGCGTTCGTCGATCACACCCACGTGACACCCGAAGGCGACATCGAGTGCTCGAAGTGCGGCCTCAGGTCCCGTTCGAGCGCCAAATCCCAACGCTCAAACTGGATCCCTTTCAGGAGGGCAGGTCACATCCATTCACTCTCTAGTGAGTCGTCTTTACAGAGGGCGCGGATCAGTTTCGTCTGCCGAGGGCCTTTACCAGCCCGTGGACCAGTCGCGCGGTCAGGGAGCCGTCCGGATCTCGCTCCGCGTTGAGTTCAGTCACCACGACGGCGGCGCACGTGGGAGCCGCGACGAAGACACTCAGCGCGGCAAAGGCGGATTCGAATTCGAGCCCTTGAGGGTGAGGGACGTCGACTGCGGAGAACTTCATTACGTCGACGTCGAAGTGGACAATGATGGCGTCCGATCGATTCTCCAGACGCTGTAGCGCATCCCTTGCTGCTGCAGCAGGATTCTCTCGGACGCGAGCCAAAGGATATTTCGACATGCGCTCGCTCTCGATGACCTCGAGCTCGGCAGAATCGATGTGGCCCGATTCCACGTCGAATCCGAAGAGGACGATGTCCTCCGCCGACAACAGGGGGTGCCGAGGCCCAATGTCCGCAAGCTCGGTTGCCCCCCGGCCGAGAGCGTGCGCCAGGACCATCCCGTCGAAGATTCCTGAGGGTGTGGTTTCAGGGGTATTGAGGTCCACGTCACCGTCGAAGTACAGGAGGCCAATACGCGATTGGTGACGGAGCAGGCCCGCGATGACCCCAAGGCTGAGGCTGCAGTCTCCTCCCAACACGAGCGGCACTCGGCGGCTTGCCAGGGCCTGGTCTACGCGATCGGCTGTTCGCCGGGCCACGTCCACGACCAGAGCTAGGTTCTGTTGCCGGGGGTGCTCGGGGTCTGGCCGGAAGGAGACCGACGGTAGGTCGCCAAGATCGGCGACGTCCAGCCCCTCCGCCCGCAGCTGCTCCAACAGGCCAGCGGCCCGGAACGCAGCGGGCGCCCCCTCTTGCCCCGTTCGACGTCCACCGGCGCTCGACGGCACGCCAATCAGTGCCAACTGCGGCTTCAACTTGATCCTCCCATCTTCGGAATGCATCTCGGAATATCGATCCGCGTTTGGCCTCACCAATGGACTCTCGGGCGTGAGTGGCGATAGGGTCGACACTCGTTCGACCGGGTTGCGCCAAGAGTTGCTACAACCCCTCGACGAAGGACACCAGATTCTCTCGAAAGTCGATCTCGGCTGCATTGTAACCCTCACGGATCAGCCGGATCCGTCTCGATCTATCCATGACCACGAGGCCAGGGAGCCCGGCAAAGCCGAAGGCGGCATGGGCCGTGCCGCCCGGGTCGTACACGAACGGGAGCTCGACCGGGTTCTCTTCGGCGAAAGCACGGATGGACTCGGGAGTGTCTTCGCCCGAGTCGTTGGCGACGATCAGCAGCTCCACATCCTGACGATGGCCGAGGTCCTCGCGAACGCGCTCGAGCTCCGGCAGTTCAGCGATACAGGGCGCGCACCAGGTGGCGAAGAAATCGAGAATCACCACTTTTCCATCCAGGGATGCCATCGGGTAGGGCTTGCCGTCGAGATGCACGAGAGTGAACTCGGGCGCCGGGTCGTTGCGGAAATGGTTGAGATCACTGGAGAGCGCGCCGGGGATGTACGCAATGCAGTACCAAAGCGCCACTGCGGATGCGATCAAGGCCACAAAGAGCGCTACGGGGGCGTGACGACGAGGTGGCCGGAACCCATACCAACCGATCCAGGCGAAGAGGGGCCAGAATACGAGATGGGGCCAGAGTCCGGGAAGCTGGCCCACCATCTGCACGCCAAGAACGGCCAGCAAGGGAAGACACAGCAAGCAGATGCTGAGCAGTCCCGCACCTCGTACGGCAAGCCAGGCGGAGGACCCCAAGAGAGCTGCCGATCCCAGCCAGAGGATCCACCTCATGTCGTTGGTGATGTGAAGGAGGAAGGCAGCGACCACCACCAGGACCACCAGTCCGAGACCGAGACTCGAGAGGCCCACTTTCAAGCTGTCCTTCTTCAAGCGTATCGCTGGGGAAACCTTCATTACGGCAACCTCGGCTCAGCAGTGCGAGCCAACAAGGCCTCACCGCTCTCTTGGTGCAAGAACATCATATTATCGATCCTCCGCTGCATCTGCGACTTGATCGCCACCTCGCGGCCGAGCTTCGTGTTCTCTGCGCGGTATACCTCTCCCATGCCACCCTCGCCGAGCTTGGCAGTGATTCGGTAGTGGGAGAGAGTCTTGCCGATCAAGCCGGGTGATTCTAACCTGCAGGATGAGTGAGCTGTATCCGAGTATCCTGCAATCGCCGACGGTGATACAGTCCGCGCACTGTCAGACAACTGACGTCTCGGCGGCACCTCGCTGGTCCCCTGCGGTGCCATCTTGCCAGTGTGGTAGAGCGCGCCCGGCCTGGAAGATCATCGATCAGGGAGAACACCACTCATGAATATTGCAAGTCTTCAAAGAACCACTGATGACAAGCTGGCCGGCAGTATTCGACTCCTGCTCGCTGTCCTCTTTGTCATGACTGGCACGATGAAGCTGGTCGTACCGATGCTCGCTGATGCCTGGTCAGGCCAGTTACTCGCTTCAGGGCTGCCGTTCCATGAGTTGTCCCGGTGGAGCGTGCCAGTCATCGAGATCTTCGTCGGATTTGTTCTCGGGGTTGGTCTCTACACGCGGCCAGCGGCCGCCGTGGTCATCGGCATCATGACGGTTGCGACATACGTCCACGTCGTGGTCGACGATCCCTCGCTCTTCCCCCTGCAGCCAAGCGAACCCATCATTCCGTTGGCGGTCATCGCGATGTGCGTCTACCTCCTTTGGCGGGGCGGCGGGTCTTGGAGCAGAGACTTGGTCGTCGCAGTATAGAATCCGCGCACAGCCCTTTGCTGATTTCTGCAGGTGACTTCGGGAGGTCTCATGATCGGGACGACTCTGTCTAGTTTCAACATCACCGCCAAGCTCGGTGAGGGTGGCATGGGTGAGGTCTATCGCGCCGAGGACACCAAGCTCGGCCGCGAGGTGGCGATCAAGGT
>JAUWTE010000215.1 GCA_030609765.1 Acidobacteriota bacterium | reverse complement strand
ATGCCGCCGATGAGGATGAAGTAGTAGGAAAAATAGAAGAAGTGCAAGACCTCCGTCACCGGCATGCTGACCCAGGGGATGAGTAGGCGTGCCGGCAGGTCACCGAATACGGCGATATCGGCTGCGTACAGGTGCGGCTCGAACCAGTAGGGCGTCTCCGGGAAGATCGCGTTCACCGTCAGCCGAACTTCCTCGAAGAAGATGAGCTGCATGGGTAGCGGGTAGGCGTAGCGAAGGAACTTGAGGAGGTCGCGGATCTCGACCAGCAGCCGGTTGGGCAGCGAGCGCGTTTCCCACGCTGAGCCGCGCGGCGGCAGGGCGAGAAGAAAACCCAGGAGTCCCAGGTGGATGAGAATCAGCCGCGGCCAGCCCGGTATGTACGCCGCGCGCCACAGAATGATCGCCCCGACCCAGACGGTGTAGGTTGCTACGATCCAATCAACAGCTTCCCACCGGGCTCGCAGTGAGCTGAGTAGGCTCATCGAAACGTCGTCCTTTGTATTCCTTATTCCCTGAATGTGTGACCGGCTGACGATGGCTCAAGACAATACCCGATCTCGGCGAGGAGTGCTTTTGACGCGGCCACCGTCGCCTCTCCCGCAACGATTCGTTAAGCTCCCCGGAGACAACGAGATGTCCCCAACCGCTGAGCTTTGCCCATGAGATCCTCACGAGCTAACTACCGTGGCTGGCAAGTCATTGCCAGTGCCTTCCTCGCCATCACCTTCTGGAGCGGATCGGCATATGCCTTCCAGAAAACCGACGTCATCATTCTCAAGAACGGTGACCGCATCACCGGTGAGATCAAGAAATACGAGCGTGGCAAGCTACGCCTGAGCACCAGCGGGATGTCGACGGTCTACATCGAGTGGCCGCATATCGCCAGCATACGTAGCGACAAGCTGCTCGAGGTCGAGCTCGACACCGGTCAGCGCATGTTCGGCAGCCTGCACCCGACTGAGGACGAGACCAAGATCATTGTGCAAACACAGCTCTCGACCGCGGTAGTTGAACAGGTCGACATCGTCGAGGTGACGCCGATCAAGGAGGGATTCTGGGACAAGATCGACGGATCCATCGACTTCGGCTCCACCATCACCCAGGCCAACTCACAGGTCGACTACAGCCTGAACGCTACAGCGACCCGGCGAACCATGATGAACACCTTTGCCGTCACCATCAGCTCGTTCATCAGAACGCAAGAAGAGGTTCAGGACACCAATAGGCAGGATCTCAGCTTCACCTACCGAAGACAGCTCAGAGGTCGATGGTTCGGATCAGGTGTGACATCTCTGCAGAAGAACAACGAGCTCAATCTGGATTTTCGCGGCACTGCCGGTGGTGGCATTGGGCGATCACTCGTCCACACCAATCGTTTGATTGTCTCTGGGGTTGGCGGAGCCGTCTACACGCGTGAGCAATTCACAGGCAACGAAGAACAGCAAAACAACCTCGAGGCGATGACACACCTCAGCGTGCAGTGGTTCACTTTCGGCAATAAAGAAACCGATCTCGATACCAAGCTCACCGTGCTCCCGAGCTTGTCCTCCTGGGGCCGCGTGCGACTCGAGCTGAGCAGTACGTTCCGGCGGGAGATCCTCTTCAAGGATCTTTACTTCGCCATCAGCTTCTTCGAGAACTACGATAGCGATCCGCCGCAGGAGGGGGGGCAGGCCTCCAAGAACGACTTCGGACTCACGACGTCCTTAGGGTGGAAGTTTTAGCCGGCCGGGGTGGAAGTGTGGTGGGGCAGTGTGGCCCCGTCCAGGAAGGAAATCCCTGAATCAGTAGAGGTTGGAGAACGAAATAATGGCAGAAGAAGAGTCGTCCGCGCTACCTGCTCCGAACGAGCTCGAGGTGGCCAGGTTGGGAGAGGCCCGGGTTTCGTCTCCGTTGCGGGGCATCAGCGCGCCCTTCGTGGACGACTCGAGCAGAGTGCTTGCCTGCATTGACGCTGCGCACGTGGAGGCCATGCGAATCCAAGGTGAGCCTTTGCCTGCTTTCGAGAGCGCAGGTCCGAGGAGCGAGTTGTTCTTCGACCCGGGCACCACCGGCGTCGGTATCGTTACCTGCGGGGGGCTGTGTCCGGGGCTCAATGACGTGATCCGCTCACTCTTCATGACGGCCCGCCACCAGTACGGTGTTCGGCGCATCCTCGGTTTCCGCTACGGCTATGCGGGCCTGTCTGCGAAGAGCAGTTACGCCGAGCCTCTGTTCCTCGAGAGTGAGACGGTAGGTCGCGTGCATCGCCACGGTGGAACCCTGCTCGGTAGCTCCCGCGGGGCACAGGATCCAGCCGATATGGTGGACACGCTTGTCGCATGGAAAATCGGCATCTTGTTCGCCGTCGGTGGAGACGGAACCCTGCGGGGTGCTTCGGCGCTGTGCCGGGAGATTGAGCGTCGAGGCCTGAAGATCTCGGTAATCGCAATTCCAAAGACCATCGACAACGATCTGATGTGGACGCAACGAACATTCGGGTTAGCCACGGCGGTAGAGGCGGCACAGGCCCCGATTGCGGCGGCCCACAATGAGGCAACGGGAGCCTGGAACGGAGTCGGGATAGTCAAGCTCATGGGACGCCATGCCGGCTTCATTGCCGCCAATGCCACCCTGGCCAGCGGCGACGTCAACTATTGCCTGGTGCCCGAGGTGCGGTTTTCCCTGGAGGGTGAGGGGGGCCTTCTCTCGGTGCTGGAACAGCGCTTGAAGAAGCGACGCCACGCTGTGGTTGTGGTTGCCGAGGGAGCCGGCCAGGAGCTGGTAGAGAATGCGGGCGACACCGAGACCGACGCTTCAGGCAATCTGCGCCTCAAGGACATTGGTGTGTTCCTGAAAGAGAAGATCGAGGAGCACCTCGCATCGAGGCAGATGGACCACACAGTCAAGTACATCGATCCCAGCTACACCATCCGCAGCCTGCCGGCTAACTCGATGGACTCGGCCTTCTGCCAGGTCCTGGGCCAGCATGCCGTGCACGCCGGCCTGGCTGGGCGCACCGACATGATGGTGGGCTTCTGGAACCATCGCTTCACGCATGTGCCGCTGCCCCTGGCGATTTCCGCTCGCAAGGAGCTGGATCCGCGCGGAGAGATCTGGCAGCGCGTGCTGCAAACCACGGGGCAGCCGGCGCACATGATGGGTTGATCGCTGCTTCGAACTTGGTGCTCCAGTCCCGTGAGCTCTAGCCCGGGTTTCTCAACGGGTCGCGGCTGCGCGGGCGCAATGACTCGGGATGACTGCGTTGCGCATGCTCGAGTGCCGGACGTCCTACAATATGAGGCACGGGCATCAGGAGTCGCCTCTTTGCCCCACGCTATTCATGCGATTGCACCCATCTGGATTCTGACCGGCACGAGTGCCGTAGGAAGGGAAGATCATCATGGCCGTGAACCTGAGGAACCGCAGCCTGACGAAGCTCCTGGACTTCACTCCCACTGAGATCCGTTTCCTGCTGGACCTTTCGAAGTCTCTGAAGGCCGCCAAGTATGGCGGATATGAACAGCCACGATTGCAGGGCAAGAACATCGCCCTCATCTTCGAGAAGGCGTCGACTCGCACGCGATGCGCCTTCGAGGTGGCTGCCTACGATCAGGGAGCTCATGTGACCTACCTTGGTCCGAGTGGCTCGCAAATCGGGCATAAGGAGTCGATGAAAGACACGGCCCGGGTTCTCGGCCGCATGTACGACGGCATCGAATACCGTGGATTCACACAGGAGACCTGCGAGGAGCTGGCCGAGCATGCCGGAGTGCCGGTGTGGAACGGTCTCACCAACGAATTCCATCCGACACAGATCCTCGCCGACGTTCTCACGATGATCGAGCACAGCGACAAGCCCCTGCGGCAAATCTCCTACTGCTATCTGGGCGACGCGCGCAACAACATGGGTAACTCGTTGATGGTCGGTGCTGCCAAGCTGGGCATGGACTTTCGTGTTGGTGCTCCCAAGGAGCTGTGGCCCGGAGACGGGCTCGTCGCGGAGTGCCGAGTCATTGCGGAGATCACAGGCGCGAAGCTCGCCTTCCACGAGGATGTCGAAGGAGCGGTGAAAGGCACCGATTTCATCCACACGGACGTGTGGGTCTCGATGGGTGAGGACGATTCGGTGTGGAAGGACCGTATCGAGATGTTGAAGCCCTTCCAGGTCAATGCGAAGGCCATCGAGCTCAGCGGCAATCCGGATGTGCGGTTCATGCACTGCTTGCCCGCCCTCCATAACCGCGAGACAACGGTTGGTGAGCAAGCCTTCGAGAAGTACGGCCTCGATGGCATGGAGGTCACCGAGGAGGTCTTCGAGTCGAAGCACGCGGTCGTCTTCGATCAGGCGGAGAACCGTATGCACACGATCAAGGCCGCGATGGTGGCGACGCTGGGAGACTGAGATGAGAATCGTTGTCGCCCTCGGTGGTAATGCCCTCCTGAAGCGGGGCCAACCGATGACCGCCGAAGTTCAACGGGAGAACGTTCAGGTGGCGGCTCGGGCGCTGGCGCCGATCGCCCTCGATCACGAGCTGGTGATCTCGCACGGCAATGGGCCACAGGTGGGGCTTCTGGCCCTGCAGGCCGACGCCTTCACGGAGGTCGAACCCTATCCGCTCGACGTCCTCGGCGCCCAAACAGAGGGCATGATCGGGTACATGATCGAGCAGGAGCTCGGCAACCTGATGCCCTACGAGCAGCCGTTCGCGACGATCCTGACCATGGTCGAGGTCGATCCAAGGGACCCTGCGTTCGACAATCCGACCAAGCCGATTGGCCCTGTCTACGAGAAAGAAGAGGCCACGCAGCTGGCCGAACAGCGTGGCTGGACGATCGCGAAGGACGGGAAAAAGTGGCGGCGCGTCGTGCCTTCCCCCAAGCCCCAGCACATCTTCGAGATTCGCCCCATCCGATGGCTGATCGAGCATGGCGTGATCGTCATCTGCACGGGTGGCGGAGGCATCCCGACGATGTACAAGCCGGGGCGCATTTTGCAGGGGGCAGAAGTGGTGATCGATAAGGACCTGGCCAGCGAGCTGCTCGCACGTGAGCTCGAGGCCGACATGATCATCATGGCGACCGATGTCGACGGTGTCTACGCGAAATGGGGCGAGCCCGACGCCGAGCTACTGCACAAAGTCACGCTTCAGGAGCTGGCTTCCTACAATTTCGCCGTCGGCTCGATGGGGCCGAAGGTCGAGGCGGCCTGCAATTTCGTAGAGGAGACAGGGGGGCGAGCGGCGATCGGCTCGCTCGCCGATCTGGAGATGATCGTAGCCGGGAAAGCGGGCACGATCATTTCCCCGTAGCTAGGAGAGCACGGGCAATCTCGTTGTCTTGTCGCCCTGTTCCGAGGGCCGCGTTTTGCATCGTGTATCTCCCCTGCCTGGTTACCTCAACGTGTAGAATCTAGGGCCAAAGCATCCCGTGAGAGGGCATGCCTACAGGACCGGAAGAACCCCTTATCAGGATCAGCGCCATGACAACCACAAGTGACGAGAGACAAGAGATCGAACAGGTGACCATCCTGTTTTCCGGAGATTCCGGCGATGGGATGCAGCTGACGGGCAGCCAGTTCACCAACACCTCGGCAGTATTCGGCAACGACGTCAGCACGATGCCCGACTATCCGTCAGAGATCAGGGCCCCGGCAGGTTCCCTGGCTGGTGTTTCCGCCTACCAGCTCACCTTCTCGAGCCATGAGGTCTACACGCCAGGAGACAGCCCGCAGGTGCTGGTGGCGATGAATCCGGCGGCGCTCAAGATGAACCTGCCCAAGTTGCTCCCAGGTGGCGTGGTGATCGTCAACAAGGACGCTTTCACTGCCGCCAACCTGGCGAAGGCGGGATACGACGAGGATCCGCTCGAGGATCCGGATCTGCGCAATCAGTACAAGTTCACCCGTATCCTGATTACCACGCTGACCCTCAACGCGTTGGAGGGCCTGGATCTCGACAAGAAAGGGAAAGAGCGTTGCAAGAACTTCTTCGCTCTGGGCCTGCTGTACTGGCTCTT
>JAUWTE010000507.1 GCA_030609765.1 Acidobacteriota bacterium | reverse complement strand
CGCGAGGCCGGCGCCCGTGCGGCACGCGCGGAGCAGCTTCTCTTCGTCGACACCCGGGTGCTCATCCCACCCGACACCGTGCAAGTTCTGGAGGAGCTCGACTACGAGCCAGTCGTCGTGCGAACGGCGCCGCAGGATCCAGCGACAAGCACGGCGCTGAATCGGGTGCTGGAGCTGATTCGTAAGCGTGTCTACGCCCCGTACTACCCTCCCCTGCCGGGCTTCTCGCGCATCATGGTGAACGCCGACAACTTCTTCGTGGTGCCGAAAGGAACGGGAGCCTTCTACGTCGGGAGGGAGAGATTCCTGTCGGCGTTGCCCGAGGATCGTTCACCGGACGTCAGCGACGACACGCGCCTATTCCGGGCCATGATCGACGAGAGGGAGATCATGATTCCGGAGGAGATCAGCATCGAGTACAGGCCCCGGGAGGGATTGTGGGATGCTTGCCGCCACCTCCACCAACGGGGCCCACGCTTCGCCGACTTCCACCTGCAGCCGGGAGGACGCTTCTACCCGCTCTGGGTTTTCCTCTGCTTCAGCATGCTGGCAGCTGTCGTTGCCGTGATTGCCGGTGTGATGCTCGAGGAGAGTGTGTCCGCCGCTTTCGGGCGCGGCGTTGCAGGCGTGGGGGGCGTGGGGGGCCTCTCCTTGCCGGTCACGATTGCCCTCGCACTGATCGCGCTCGACTTGATCTCGCTCATCGCCATCAGCTCGTATCTGGCAGAAACGATTGCCGATTTCATCAAAGTGCTGTTCGTTTTGCCCCTGATCACCGCCTCGTTCGGCCTCGGCGTGTTGCGCGGAAAGCTGAGACAACTCCTGCGGGCCCCCGGCAGGACGTTGAATCGCTGGCTCTTGGTCGCGATCATCGGGGCCAGCCTGATTTTCGCCTACAGTCTCTGGGGGCGCGGCACGATCAGCCTCTCCGGAGTGCGTTTGCGACAACTCCTGCCGCTCGGGTTCATCTACCTTGGCATTCTCGCCGTCAACGGACTGGTGCTGCGGCAGTTCGTCAAGGCGTTCGGGATCTGCCTGCGGCCGAGGGATTGGTTCGGACTGGCGGTGGTTACCTCGATGGGCAGCTACCTGGCCACCGGAGCCGGGGGCATGATGGCACGCGCCGCGGTCTTGAGGCACAAGTTCGATCTCGAGTACTCGAAGTTCATGGCCCTGCTGACCGCGAACTACCTTCTGAATGTGCTGGTGGCCTCGGCTCTCGGCCTCGGCGCGTTCGGTGCCTACTATGGGCGCACCGGCTTCAATGCATGGGCCATACCTGTGCTCCTCATCCTCGCCGGCTTCGTGGCCCTCGCGCTGGCTCTGACACGCCCGCTCCCGAGGAAAGGCTCTGGACGAGTCGCCGGAGTCATCGCGAAACTACACGAGGGCTGGGGGATCCTGTCGCGGAACCCCGCTACGCTTTTGCGGGTAGCCGGCCTGCTGGCCATCAATCTGGTCCTGCAGGCCGCGGCCCTGAGATTCGCGTTCTCGGTCTTCTCCTTTGAACTGGAGTCTGATGCCGCACTGTTGCTGGCCGCGCTCTCGTCGTTTGCCATCTACTTTGCCGTCACGCCCGCAAACCTGGGCATCCAGGAGGGCTTCACAGCCGTGGCTTCCTACGTTGTCGGCTCCGGGTTTGCCGAGGGCCTCGCCGCGATGGCGGTGTTACGGGCTGTGGCGATGATCAACGTCTTCATGCTGGGACCGATCTTCAGCTATCTGTTGCTGAAGAAGGAGTAAGGCGCCGAGCTATGGGCAGGAAACAGCGGCTGAAAAAGGAGCGCCGCCTGGCCCGGGATGGAGCCCCGAGGCGCTCCTGGCTCGACCTTCTATCGGCCTGCCTGCTGCTGGCCGCGGCGGCGGTCATCGTCTACTCGAACGTGCTGGACGCGCCCTTCATGTTCGACGACGTCACCATCCGCGACGAGGCCTTCTTGCACGCCGAGACCTTCACCGAGGCCGTCGGGGTGCTGTTCGATGACTCCTCCGACCGGCGGGTCGGCTACATGACCTTTGCGCTGAACTTCTGGCTGCACGGTTTGAACACCCTCGGCTATCACCTGGTCAATCTGATCATCCACATCCTCAGCGGCTGGCTCGTGTTCTGGCTGGTGCACCGAACGCTGACGTTGCCCCTGGTGGAGATGAAAGCGCCGCTCGGCCCGGCCGACGCCTGGAACATCGCCTTCTTCGCCGCCCTCCTGTGGCTGGTTCACCCGCTCCAGATCATGGGGGTGACCTATATCGTTCAGCGCCTCACGAGCCTGTCAGCGCTCCTCTATCTGGCAGCGTTCGCCGCCTACGTGGAGGGCAGGACGGCGCCCCGGAGCGGAGAAGACCACGGGGAGGGCAAGCTCGCCCTCGGCGGCAGGCGGTTCGCTTTCTATGCCGCGGGGATCGTGGCATGGCTGCTGTCGCTGGGGGTCAAACAGAACGTTGCGCTGCTGCCGGCGATGGTGATCATCTACGAGCTCTACTTCTTCCACGAGAATCCGTGGGAGGCGGTGAAGGCTCGCTGGCAATGGGTGACCGCGGCAACGGCGGTGGTTGCCGTGACCGCGTTCTGGATTCTCGGGTCGGGATTCTGGTCGGCCATGGCGGCACGCTACGCAGAGCGCGGGCTCACCGTGTGGGAGCGCCTGCTGAGCGAGGCCCGCGCGCTCGTCCACTACGTCTCCCTGATCGCCCTGCCCTTGCCCGCGCGCCTGAACGTCGACTACGACTTCGCCGTCTCGAGGTCATTGCTCGATCCGATGACCACGCTGCCGGCCGTGCTCCTCGTTTTTGCCGCCATCGGCTTCGCGTTCTGGGGGGCACGGCGGTATCGATTCCTGTCGTTCGCAATTCTCTGGTTCTTCGTCAACTTGG
>JAUWTE010000108.1 GCA_030609765.1 Acidobacteriota bacterium | reverse complement strand
CCTACGACATGCAGGAGCTCGACACCATATACAAGATCTTGTCGTTCATCATCCTCGGTCTGCTGTTGCTCGGTGTCTCTTTGATCTACACGCGCTACAAGGAGCAGATTCGCCGCTACTTGTAGCGTGCGGCGGGAGAATGCCGCGCGGGAGGAACCGTCATGTCTCAGCGCACACGCCTGATCGTGATCGTGGCCGTCTTTCTCGCTGCCGGGCTCTTCGTATGGCTCGGTGAGGTCGACCAGAAAGTGGGGCTCGACTCGGTCGCGGAGATCTGGGCAGATCTGGTGTGGGACGTGGACCGTTCGGCCCTGCAGCTCACCCGTGTCTCTGGCGAAGAGGAGACGCGCGTCGGCGACGAGCTGGCAGCCGAGATCACGAGCAAGTGGCAAGGCGACCCTGAGTGGAGCTACTACGTGAGGAAGGTGGGCGAGTCGATGCTACCGTTCGTCGAAAGGCAGGACATTGATTACCGATTTCACGTCGTCGTCTCGGAGGCCGTCAACGCTTTTGCCCTGCCGGGCGGCCATGTCTTCATCACGACATCGATGCTGGAAGGCTTCATTGAATCTGAGGCCGAGCTGGCCGCTATTCTCGGTCACGAGATGTCACATGTGGATCTGCGGCACTGCATCGAGCGTTACCAGTATGTGCTGACGCTCGAGAAGGTAGGCATCGGTGAGGTGGGTGCGGTGATCGAGATCCTCCGCCGCTTGGTCGCCGCAGGCTACCGTCAGTATCAGGAGGAGCAGGCCGACGAGCATGGCGTTAGCCTCGCTCTCCAGGCTGGCTACGATCCCCGCGCTGCGGTGACCCTGTTCGAGCGTCTGGCCATCGAGCATGGAGAGCGAAGACCCGCACCGGCGAAAACGCCGGCTGGAGAAGTAGTAGGGGCGCTCGGCGATGTGCTCGGTTCATACGGGCAGACGCACCCCGCCTCGCGGGACAGGGTCTCCCAGATCCGAGCCTGGATCGCGCGACATGCCAGCGACCTCGATAGCGAGACCCTATACGTCGGTCGAGAGAACCTGCGCCTGCGGGTGCCGCGCGACGATCGTGAATACCCGGAGGAGTGGCTCGAGCACTGAGAGGCCTACGCCCTGGCGATGAACTGCCCTGGCACCCGCTCGCTTCACGACCCGTTGAGAAACCCAGGCTAGCCTTCGCGAGCCTCGCCGACCTCCTCGTTTTCCTGACGTGCCTTCTCGGCCTCGGCCCTGAGGATGGTCTCGAGCTCGCCGAGACGGGCATCGATCGCCGTCAGGCCCGCCGTGCGGGCGCTGAAGTACCAGGCCACCGAGCTGACGATGGCCACCAGGAACCCAACCATCCCGAACATCCCCAGCAGGCTCGCCGCAAGAACGATCATGCGCATCGAGATCTCGCCTTCTTGGCGTGTAAAAAGAAAGAGCGTTGCCAGCGCCATGGAAGAGAACATCACCACGACGGTAAGGGCCCAGGCGCCAATGCAGATCGCCCTGACCCTGCCTACCTTGCGCTTCTCGGCGAGCACCAGACTTCTGGCCTGCTGCCTGCGAATCTCATGGACGGCCTCATTCGACACGCCGTTCTGACTCATCAACTCACGGCTGAAATTTTCGCTACCGTTCATCTTCACCCTCCTCCATCTGCTTCCTCAATGCTCGTTTGGCGTAGTAGATGCGTGACCTGATCGTGCCGACTGAACAACCGACGACTTTGGCAATTTCCGTGTACGAAAGATCGTTCATGAACCGCAACGTCAGGACCGCCCGATGCGCGGGAGAGATCTCATCGAGGGCCGCGTGCACCCGGGCAGTGTCCAATGGGCTCGTGTCCTCCTCCTCGGGCGCCGCCTCCAGATCTTCTTCACTCTCATCCAGCGCGATCTCGCGGCCGGCCTTGCGGAGCTGCTGCACGGCCTCGTTGTGGGCGATGCGGTACAGCCAGGTGCGTAGCGCCCTTGGCTCCTCGAGCGTGCCGATCTTGCGAACTACCTTCAGCCAGACGGTCTGCAGCACGTCCTCGGCCTGCCCCGACGTGCCTAGCATTCGCCGCAGGTAGTAGAGCAAACGGCAGTTATAGCGCTCGAAGAGCATCTCGAACGCCGCCTCTTCTCCCACCTGGCAGCGCAGTACGACCAGGTGTTCGCTGAGCTCGTCCCTCAACCTGTGGTTGTTGCTCATGTTCTTCTTGCCATGCCGCTGCAGAAGTCCAGCGGGTCTGCGCTAAGGACGCTCCTGAGGGGAAGAAGTTCAAGGGCAGGGGCAAAAAACTAACAGACTCCTTGAACTTATTGTCGCCGCATCCGTCACTATCAATGAAGGCCAAAAAGGACCAGATGAGGACAAATTCCGAGGGAGTTGGTGCCAAATGATCGAGAACATGCTGAAAGACCTGCGCTACGGGATGAGAACACTCCTGAAGAACCCGGGATTCACGACGGTTGCGGTCCTCTCTCTGGCGCTCGGCATCGGCGTCAATACGACGATTTTCAGTCTGGTAAACGCTGTTCTCCTGCGGCCCCTACCGGTGCACGATCCTGCCTCGCTGGTAGATGTGTACACGGGTGATAGCGACTATCCGTACGTGCCCTCGTCATACCCTGATTTTCGAGATTTTCGTGATCAGAGCACGGTTTTCGACGGCTTGGTCGCTTATCAGGTGAGCTTCCTGAACCTGCATCGTGATGAGGGACCCTCCGAGCTCGTTTTCAGTGAGGTGGTATCTGGCGACTATTTCGACGTGCTCGGCGTCGAGCCGGCCCTGGGCCGCACGTTCCGACCCGAGGAGGACAGCACTCCCGGAACGCACCCCGTCACCATACTGGGATACGGCTTCTGGCAGCGGGCGTACAATGGTGACCCGGGGATCGTCGGCCGGACGATCAAGGTCAACGGCAACACGCTGACCGTGATCGGCGTTGCCGCCGAGGGTTTCTCCGGAATGTGGCCGCTGCTTTCTCCCGACCTGTGGACCACGTACTCCATGGAGGTGCTTCTCGGCCCTGGTGGCCCCGACCCCGAGGCGTTGGAGCGGCGTGGAGACAGCAGCACCTTTATCAAGGGAAGATTGGCGGACGGCGTCAGCGTCGAGGAAGCCGAGGCCCAGCTCAAGACCATCGCAGCGCGGCTCGCTGAGGAATACCCGGATTCCAACGAAAACGAGACCGTCAACATCCTGCCGACCGGCGAGGTCAGCATTCACCCCTTCATCGACAGCTATGTAACGCCCGTGGCCGGTTTGCTCATGGGGATCGTAGGCCTGGTGTTGCTGATCGCCTGCGCCAACGTCGCCAACATGCTGCTGTCACGGGCCTCAGCGCGGCGTCACGAGATCGCCGTGCGGCTCGCCCTGGGAGCCGGACGTTGGCGACTGGTGCGGCAATTGCTGTCCGAGAGCATCCTGCTGGGCCTGGTCGGGGGGGCGGCGGGCCTGCTACTCGCGTACTGGACAACCGGCCTCCTGCTCGCCTTCCAGCCGCCCATTCCCATCTCCATCGCCCTGGACCTCGGCATCGACGTTCGCGTGCTGGGCTTCACTTTCATGGCAGCGGTCCTGACTGGAATCATCTTCGGCCTGGCTCCCGCCATGCAGGCGACGCGGCCCGAGTTGGTCTCTGCCCTCAAGGACGAGGCGGCACGGGGTGGCCATAGCCGGCGCCGGTTGACGCTGCGAAACTTCCTAGTCGTGGCGCAGGTGGCGGTCTCGCTGGTCCTGCTGATTGCCGCCGGTCTTTTCATTCGCAGCCTGCGCAACACCCAGACCATCGATCCGGGCTTTGAAACCGAGAACGTCGCCATTCTCGGCACTGGCATGGAGTTGCTCGGCTATGAGGAGGAGCAATCGAAGGAGTTCTTCCGGCAGGTGAAGCAGAGGGTGGAGAATCTGCCGGGCGTGGAGTCGGTTGGCTTCTCTACCAAGGTGCCCGTCGGCATGAGCGTCAACATCAGCACGTACGCCATCGAGGACTACGAGCCCCCCTCGGGAGATGAGACGGTCAGCATCGACACCGTCACCGTCGACGTCGACTATTTCCGCACGATGGGCATCACGATGGCGCGCGGTAGGGCCTTTACAGAGGTAGACGTCGAAGGAGCCCCGCAGGCTGTGATCGTGAATGAGGAGTTTGCGCGACGCTACTGGCCGGGCCTGGAACCGATCGGCAAGCGGGTCTGGCGGGGGGATCGCGAGCGACCATCTTGGGAGGTCGTTGGCATTGCCGCCGACTACAAGGTGCGTACCGTGGGCGAGGATCAGCGCCCCATCGTGCACTTCCCCTACGACCAGAGATTCAGCGACTTTCTCTACGTCCTGGTGCGGACGTCATCCGACCCGGCTCCCATGGTCGAGACAGTGCGTCAGGAAATGATGGCACTCGAGCCCGACGTGGTGTTCCTGGAGGCCAAGACGATGGCGGAAAACATGGAGCTCACGACCTTCCCGCTGCGCATGGGCGCGATGCTGCTGGGTGCGTTCGGACTTCTGGCGCTCGGCCTGGCCGCCGTCGGGCTCTATGGGGTCATCGCGTATGCGGTCTCCCAGCGCACTCACGAGATCGGCCTGCGCATGGCGCTGGGTGCCGAATCTGCTGAGGTGTTGAAGCTGGTGATCAGGCAGGGAATGACGCTGGTGAGTCTCGGGGTCTTGTTCGGGCTGATAGGTGCCACCGCCCTGACCTGGATGCTGTCCGGCTTCCTCTACGGCATCGGCGCCGTTGACCCGCTGACCTTCGGGGTCACCTCAGTTATCCTGCTTGCAGTGGCCCTGGCCGCCAACCTGATCCCGGCCCGGCGCGCCTCGCGCGTCGACCCGATGATCGCCCTTCGTTATGAATGATCAGAGAACGGTGAATGAGAAGAGATCGGGCGGAAGCCAAGCGCTAGGCCTTGAGCCCAACGAGCAGCTCCCCGGATAGGCAAGAGCCCCATGGACTCCCTTTTGAAGGACCTTCGTTACGCGGTGCGTATGCTGGCGACAAACCGCGGCTTCACGGTGGTCGCCATTCTCTCGTTGGCGTTCGGCATAGGGGTGAACACGACGATTTTCAGTATCGTCAACGCCGTCCTCCTACGACCGCTCAACTTCACCGAACCCGAAACGCTTGTGGAGGTCTACACCAGCGGTTCCGACGGCTACCCGTTCAGCACATCCTCATATCCCGATTTCGTCGACTACCGCGATCAGAACGACGTCTTCTCGGCCCTGGTCGCCCACACGGCAACGCCGATCAGTCACAACATGGATGACGGGTCGGAGCTGCTCTTCGGGGAGCTCGTTTCCTGGAATTACTTCGAGCTTTTCGGGGTGCAACCCGAGGTCGGTCGCTTCTTCCTACCTGAGGAGGACGCGACGCCGGAGACTCATCCCGTCGTGGTCTTGAGCCATGGCTTCTGGCAGCGCCACTTCGCCGCGGACGCAGCCGTGCTCGGCAGCACGATTCGACTCAACGGCCATCACTACACCATAGTCGGGGTAGCGCCGGAGGAGTTCACCGGCACCTTTCCGGTCTTCCAGATGGAGCTCTGGGTGCCGCTGATGATGTTCGGCCAGGCCGGCATAGGAGACAACAGCAGTGAAATGCTCACCCGAAGGGGATCGCGTAGCCTCTTCATCAAGGGGCGCATGCGGCCCGGCGTCACCTTAGAGGAGGTCGAGGCTCAAATCGAGACCATCTCCGCCCGGCTCGAGCAGGAGTATCCCGGGTCCAACGAAGGTCGTCTGGCCAGCGCGGTGCGGCTCACCGATATCAGGTTCCACCCCTTCATCGACGGAGCTCTGACGCCGATTGCCGGACTGTTGATGGTGGTCGTCGGCATGGTCCTGCTGATCGCCTGCGCCAACGTAGCCAACATGTTGCTCGCACGGGCCTCGGTACGACGGCGGGAGATCGCCATACGGCTGGCGCTGGGGGCCCGGCGCATCCGGCTGGTGCGGCAGTTGCTCACCGAGAGTATCCTGCTCGCTCTCGCCGGCGGACTCGGTGGCCTGCTACTTACCTACTGGACGACCTCCTTGATGCTCTCCTACCAGCCGCCGACTCCGATTTCGGTGACCCTGCATTTGGGTGTCGATGTCAGGGTGCTGGGCTTCACGATCATCGCCTCGCTGCTGACTGGTGTCATCTTCGGCCTCGCCCCGGCGTTGCAGTCGTCGCGGCCCGACCTGATCACCGCCCTCAAGGATGAAAGCGCGCGTGCCGGCCGGACCTGGCGCCGCTTCGGCCTGCGCAACCTGCTCGTGGTCACCCAGGTAGCTGTCTCCTTGCTGCTGCTGGTGGCTGCCGGCCTCTTTCTGCGCAGCCTCATCAACGCGCAGTCGGTGGACGTTGGCTTCGAGGATGAAAACGTCGCCATCGTCAGCACCAATCCGGACCTGGTAGGACTCAGCAAGGATGAGGGCAGGATGTTCCTGCACAACGTCCTCGATCGCGCCGCCGCCCTGCCGGGGGCCGAGGCTGTGGCGGTCGCCGACCGAATTCCTCTCGGACAAGCGATCTCAACCTTCGGCGTGTATGTCGAGGGCTACGAGATGCCAGAGGGAGAGGAACACATTACCGTCGATGTCACCCAAGTCAGCCCGGGCTATTTTGCCGCCCTGAGCATCCCCATGGTGTCAGGCAGGGATCTCACTGACGCCGATGACGAAGGCGCGCCAGGCGTGGTGGTTGTCAACGCGACATTTGCGCGGCGCTACTGGCCCGGCGAGAACCCGCTGGGGAAGCGGATCAGCAGGGAGTCGGCCGAGGGACCCTGGCTCGAAGTCGTCGGCGTCTGCGAAGACTACAAGGTGCGTACGATCGGGGAAGAGCCACGGCCGTACCTACATTTGGCGGCTTGGCAGGCGGAGCAGTTGATCTTCCCGGCGGTGCTGGTCCGGACCAGCGGCGATCCGGCCCCGATGGTGGGCATGTTGCGTCAGGAGATACTGGCCCTGGAGCCGGACATGGTCTTTTTCGAGACCAAGACGATGAAAGAGAACATCGGGCTGATGCTTTTCCCGGTACGTTTCGGCGCGGGTGCACTGGCGATCTTTGGGCTCCTGGCACTCGGTCTTGCGGCAGTGGGCCTGTACGGGGTGATCGCTTATTCGGTGAGCCAGCGCACCCACGAGATCGGCATTCGCATTGCGCTGGGGGCCGAGTCCTCCGATGTCCTGAAGCTGGTGGTGGGCCAAGGCATGCGGCTGGTCATCGTGGGCGTCGTTGTCGGCCTGGCGGGCTCGGTGGCGGTCACCGGGCTCGCCTCGAGGTACCGGTACGGTGTCAGAGCCATCGACCTGATGAGCTTCGCGGGGGCGGCGCTAGTGCTGATGGCAGTGGGCTTCCTCGCCAACTACATCCCTGCGCGCCGCGGCGCCTCTGTGGACCCGATGGAGGCCCTACGGTACGAGTGAATGGAACCCGAAGTCCGGTTTCTCCGTCAGTAACGATGTACCCGCTGTCGATACAGGTCGCGCGCAAACTGAGTCCGGATTTCTCAACGGGTCGTTGCGCTCGCGCAGCCGCGATCCTTTGAGAAATCCGGACTAGATGAGAGGGCGATGGAGAACCTGCTGAAGGACATTCGCTACGCGTTCCGGATGCTGATGAAGAGTCCGGGGTTCACGATCGTCGCCGTTCTGTCGCTGGCCCTGGGAATCGGCGTGAACACCGCGATCTTCACGGTGGTCAATGCCATCCTTCTTCGTCCGATGCCGGTCGAAGCTCCCGAGGAACTGGTCGAGATCTACACCTACGGCGACGAGAACTTCCCGCAGGCCACCAGCTCCTACCTCGACTACGTCGACCTGCGCGACCAGACCGATGTCTTTTCAGGTCTCGTCGGTCACTCGATGATGTTCGCGTCGTTCAGCCGCGATGCCAGCTCACAGCTCGTCATGGGCGAGCTCGTCACCGGCAACTACTTCGACGTCATGGGGATCACGCCAGCCCTGGGGCGCGCTTTTCTGCCCGAGGAAGACCTGACCCCGGGTACCCATCCTGTAGCCGTTCTCAGCCATGGCTTCTGGCAGCGTGAGTTCGGCGCGGCTCCGGACATCGTCGGGCAGACCTTCAAGATGAATGGAATGACCTACACGGTCGTCGGTGTGACGCAGGCCGAGTTCACCGGTACCTTGCCGGGCATCGCGCCCGATCTCTGGCTCCCCATGATGATGGTCGACGAGGTCGAGCCTTCGGGCATGATCATGCAGCAGGGTGGAGAGTCGGGCGAGGGCTGGATCGATCGCCGAGGCTATCGCTTCCTGTTCATGAAGGGTCGCCTGAAGCCCGGCGCGACCCTCGAACAGGCTCGGGCCCAGGCCGAGACCATCATGGCTCGTCTGGAGCAGCAGTACCCGGAGACCAACGAAGACAGGTCGCCGATTCTCATGGCGGCGAACGATGTCAGAATCCACCCGCTCATCGACAACATGCTCACTCCCGTGGCCGGCGTGATGATGGGT
>JAUWTE010000329.1 GCA_030609765.1 Acidobacteriota bacterium | reverse complement strand
ATGTTTTCTCACACAACGTCGAGACCGTGGAGCGTTTGCAGCACGTGGCGCGTGACCGGCGCTGCAGCTACGAACAGTCCCTCGAGGTCCTTGCCCGCGCAAAAGCCCACTCATTGTCGCCCTATACCAAATCTTCTATCATGCTCGGCTTGGGCGAGACGGAGGACGAGCTCGTCGCGACCATGCGGGGTCTGCGCCAGCGTGGGGTTGATTTCCTTACCCTGGGTCAGTATCTGCAGCCCTCGCACCGCCACCTCGCGGTGCAGGAGTTCGTAGCTCCCCAGCAATTCGAGCGCCTCGAGAATATTGCCGAGTCTCTCGGCTTCTTGTACGTGGCCTCCGGGCCACTGGTGCGAAGCTCGTATCGCGCCGGGGAGTTTTTCGTTCGAAGCCTGCTGCGGGGGAAGCAGGACGATCAGTCGGAGAGCGGCGACGGCTCCGCACAGTCGGGTGGCCAGAGCGTGAGCCATGGAGGCAGGGTATGAGGGGTGAATTGATCAGGGTGCTGTCGGATGATCTCGAGGTCGTCGAGGCCGAGGGGCCGAAGCTCGACGACCGGGACCTCCGCACGCTCTACGAGGCGATGGCGCTGTCTCGGGCCCTGGACGACCGCTGCCGGACGTTGCATCGCGACGGCAAGATCGGGTTTTACGTCTCCTCGGCCGGCATGGAGGCCACCTCCGTGGGGGCCGCATACTGTCTCAGTGCCGAAGATTGGGTTTTCCCCTCACACCGTGATGCAGGCATGTTCCTGATGCGGGGTGGCTCGGCCCAGGCATGGCTCGATCAGCTCTATGGGAACTCCGACGATCTTCTGAGTGGCCGGCAGCTTCCCAACCATCATTCGTTGCCGAGCGGACGTTTTGTTTCGATCTCGGGCACTTTGGGTGCCCAGATCGCGCAGGCCACGGGCTGTGGCGTGGCCATGAAGGCGCGTGGCGACAGGTCTGCGGTGCTGGTTTCCTTCGGAGAGGCAGCGAAGGCGCAGGGGGGTTTTCACACGGGGCTGAACTTCGCCGGCGTGTTTGCCGCTCCCGTGATCTTCCTGTGCCAGAACCGCCGATTTGCGACAGGCCCAGAGCGGCCCCCTGAGCGCGATAAGAGCCTGGCGGCGAGAGCGGTGGCCTATGGCTTCGGGGGCGTACGAGTCGACGGCACCGATATCCTGGCCGTGATCAAGGTCGTGTCCGAGGCGCGCGAGCGAGCTGTCGAGGGTGGAGGGCCGACCTTGATCGAGGCTGAGCTTCCCGCGGCCGGGGATTCCACGGATCCAGTGGCCAGGTTGCGCAGATATCTCGAATTGTGCGGACTCTGGGACGCTGCCTGGGAGGAAGAGTTGAGCGGTCGGGGTCGCGAGCTACTGGACGCCGTGGTCGCAAGGGCGGGTGCGACCCCGCAACCGGCACCTGATTCAATGATCTTCGATGTCTATGCTGAGCTTCCGTGGATGCTGCGAGAAGAGCAAGAGACACTGATGCAAGGCTGCGAGCCAGGAGATGGACATGCCTGAACTGAGTATTGTCGAGGCGGTCAACTTCGCGCTCCGCGAGGAGATGCGCAGGGATGAGCGAGTCGTCGTTCTCGGTGAGGACGTCGGTGCCCTGGGCGGCGTCTTCCGAGCCACCGACGGTTTGCTCGAGGAGTTCGGCGAGGACCGGGTGCTCGACACGCCGCTGGCCGAAGGCGGAATCATCGGCAGTGCGGTCGGCATGGCCCTGTACGGCCTCCGCCCGGTGCCAGAGATCCAGTTCGTCGACTTCGTCTTTCCCGGGTTCGATCAGATCGTTTCCGAGGTTGCCAAATACCGCTACCGGTCGGGGGGGCAGTATCCCTGCCCGATGGTCATCCGTACGCCCTACGGCGGGGGGATCCGGGGCGGCCACTACCATTCGCAGAGCAATGAGGCGTATTTCACCCACACGCCGGGGTTGGTCGTCGTCATCCCTTCTACTCCCTACGACACCGTGGGTCTGCTGCGCAGTGCGATGCGGTCCGAAGACCCGGTCGTGTTCATGGAGCCGAAGAGGATCTACCGCACCGTCAGGGGTGAGGTTCCCGAGGAAGATTTTTCCGTACCCATCGGCGTTGCCCGCCGTGCCAGGGAAGGCGGTGACGTGAGTGTCTTCGCCTATGGCGCCATGCTGCACGAGTGCGGTCGTGCGGCAGAGCTGGCGGCGGAACGGGGCATCGAGGTCGATCTGATCGATTTGCGCACGCTGTTGCCCCTCGACATCGATGCGGTACTGGAGTCAGTGGCCAAAACCGGCAAGGCCGTCATCGTCCAGGAAGCTCCCAAGTTCTGCGGCTACGGGGCCGAGATCGCTGCTCTATTGGCCGAGACGGCCCTGCTTCATCTCGAGGCTCCTGTCGTGCGGGTGGCAGGCTTCGACACACCGTTTCCATACGCGCTGGAATCCACCTATCTGCCCGATGCCGCTCGAGTTCTGACGGCAATCGAGCAGGTGGTCAACTTCTGAGAGACGCATGGCTATCGAATTCAAGCTTCCGGATATCGGAGAGGGGCTCGCCGACGGCGAAATCATCAAGTGGCTGGTCTCGGAGGGTGACCAGGTCAAGGAAGACCAGCCTCTCGTCGAGGTTTTGACCGACAAGGCGACGGTGGAGATTCCCTCGCCCCACGACGGGCGCATTCTCAAGCTGTGTGCCGGCGAAGGGGATGTCGTGGCCATCGGGGCCGCAATCCTGCTATTCGCCGAAAACGACGACGAGTCGGCCGAGGATTTCGCCGCCGCCGCGCCTGAGGCTCTCGACGAGCATCCCATCGAGGCCCGCGAGGATGTTGCCGCAGAGGTCATCGACGAGCAAACGACGCAGGCATCCGAAGATATCGAGCTGGCCCGCGAGCTGGCCCGCGCTGAGCGCAGCGCGGTCGAGGCGGAGCTGGTCGTCGACGAGGTGCCAGCGGCGATGCCGGCCCCTGCTGACGGCCGCATTCTGGCAACCCCCGCGACCCGCAAGTTGGCCAACGAGCTCGGTATCGACATCGCGCTGGTGCCGGGAAGCGGGCTCGACGGCAGGGTCATGAAAGAGGACGTCAGGGCCTTCGCCGAGGGCGGGCCGCCCGAGGTGCCTGCCGCGGAGGCCGAGCCGATACCCGTGGACGAGCCTGGCGATACTGATGAAGCCGCGCCTGCTGATACGCCGGGCGACGAGGCCCCCGTTGATGAGATCATTGAAGCGCCGCTAGACGAGTCCTTGCCGGCGCCAGTCGCGGTCGAGCCGCCACCTGTCGATGAGGTGGTCGAAGTGATCGAAGCGCCGGTGGTCGCCGCCGAGCCGCCGCCTGTGGTCGATCCACCGGCAAGGGTCGAGCCATCCACGCCACCAGCCGGCGCTGCCCCTGGCGCCGAGGAGCGCATTCCGCTGCGCGGGCTGCGCCGCACGATTGCTGAGCGCATGGTGGTGGCCAAGCAGACAGCGCCGCACTACACCTACGTTGAAGATGGGGATATGGAGGAGATCGTGCATCTGCGCGCCGAGGCGAAGGGAATGGCGGCAGAGCACGGCGTCAAGCTCACCTACCTGCCCTTCATTCTGCGCGCTCTCACGATGGCGCTCAAGAAGCACCCGTACCTCAATGCCTCTCTCGATGAGGAGGCAGGCGAGGTCGTGCTGAAGGGCTACTACAACATCGGGATTGCCGTGGCGATCGAAGGTGGTCTGATCGTACCGGTGATCAAGAATGCCGATGCACTGGGCCTATTCGAGCTCGCAAGTGAAATCCAGAGACTCTCCAACGCCGCCCGCGATGGCTCGATCGCGCTCGAGGATTTGCAGGGTGGCACCTTCACCGTCACGAGCACCGGCAACATCGGTGGCCTCATCGCGACCCCGATATTGAACCTACCCGAGGTGGCCATTCTGGGAGTGACGGCCATCCGCAAGCGGCCTGTTGTGCGCGATGACCAGGTCGTCATCCGGCACATGGTGAACCTGTCTCTCTCTCTCGACCACAGGGTCGTGGATGGAGCGGTCGGGGCACTGTTCATGCGCGACCTGGTGAAGTTTCTGGAGGATCCCAAGCTACAGCTCCTCGCGAACCTGTGATCATGCATCAGTTGCTGCCCACGAATCCGGAGGAGGCGTTCCTTACGCCTCTTGATGTCGCCACCAGCGTTGGTTTGAGCAGCGACGACCTGTTGCGTGTTTACCGAGCGATGTCGCTGATCCGGCAGCTCGATCGACGCATGCTCAATCTGCAGCACCAGGGACGCACGACCTTCAGCGGCGCCGCCCCGGGTGAAGAGGCGGCAGTTGTCGCGTCGGCATTGGCGCTGCGGCCCGGTGACTGGGTCTTTCCCGCATTGCGCCAGGGGGGAGCGGCTCTCTTTCTCGGCATGCCGCTGACCGATTTCGTGGCGCAGTGCCTGGGCAACGCGGCGGACTCGGCGCAGGGGCGGCAGAAGCCGGGCCACTTCTCGGCGCTCGAGCCGCGGTTCGTCAGCTCGTCGTCGTGTGTGGGAAGCCAACTGCCGCAGGCCGCGGGCGCCGGCATCGCGGCGCGCCTGCGTGGTGAGGATTCGGTGGTGCTGGCATACAT
>JAUWTE010000436.1 GCA_030609765.1 Acidobacteriota bacterium | reverse complement strand
GGCAACCAGCAGAGAAAAGTTACCCTGGCTCCCGAGGAATGTCGGGGTGGGCAGGTGCGTTGGCACGATTCCGCGGCGTGTGGCTGGTGCGAGGAATGGGGCTGGCTGTGTTGCTCGTTTGCGCCGCGCTCCCCCTGGCCGGCCAGGCCGTTCCTCTCGAGCGTGCCGTGGGGGCCCAGCAGAACGTCGATGTCTCACTCTATCCCAAGATGAACCCCTCAGACCTGCCGGAGGGCTACCGCGAATGGCTCGAGGAAGAGGTCCTGTGGATCATCACCGAAAGGGAGCGTGACATCTTTTTGCGGCTGCAGAGCAACGGCCAGCGCAACGCCTTCGTCAGGGAGTTCTGGTTGCAGCGGGATCCGACGCCGGGTACACCCAAGAATGAGTATTTCGACATGTACTCCGAGCGCTGGGCCTACGCCACCCAATTCTACGGCCGCGGCACTACGACTCCGGGATGGAGGACCGACCAAGGGCGTATGCACATCCTTCTCGGCGCGCCAACAGAAGTCACCCATCTGGAGAACGACCAGGTCCTGCAGCCCACGATCATCTGGCGCTATATGGCGGATCCTGCTCTCGGCGTGCCGCCGTATTTCTATGTTGTCTTCTATAAGCGCCACAACGCCGGCGACTACCGCATCTACAGCCCGCTCGGCGACGGGCCGAAAAATCTCCTCAACCCGGCTGGCGAGCAAGCCCTTGTCGATAGGTTGGAGGGGCCGCAGAGATCGTACGGATACGCACCGACCGGATTCAGCGGCTACCGGGACGGAGAGATCGCCGCCATTTGGGAGATCTTGCGAGAGATCGACGTCGACATATCCACCGCCGCTTTCAGCCTTTTCCCGTCGGACACGGGAATGCAGTACATCTCGCCGCTGCGCTCCGAGATCCTCATCGGCCAGATCGGAAGCATCCCGTCGGTGCTCATGCCGGAGGCCCCATGGGCAACACGTATTCTCATCGGTGTGACCGAGGCCGAGGTTCGCTTCGAGTCATTGGAAGTACAGGCAACCGCCGTGGCTTTCCTGGACCGGGACGGGACGCCGTTCATCCACTTCGCTGCGCAAACCCCGGGCCGCGGCCTCAACCTCGTCACCTACGAGGACAGCTACTACTTCACTTTCGAGGTCTCAGGCTCTTTGACCGATCCCGAGCATCGCGTCGTGCAACTCGCTGAGGCCCACCTCGAGGGGACCTTGGAGACCGAGGAGCAAGCGACTCGGTTCCGTAGCAGCCCCTTCCTCTATGTCGACCGACTGCCCGCGGCTCCGGGTCCGAGAACCCTTGATCTCATCCTCGAGAACAATGTCTCACACGAGTTCGGGCGGGCCGAGTTCGATATCGAGGTGCCGCGTGCGCATCCCGAGAGTCTCACCTACTCGCGTTCGTTGCTCTGCGTCAGCATTCAGCAGGTGCCTGACTACGATCCCTTCGGCACTCACTATCCCTTCCAAATCGGCGACTGGATCCTGATGCCGAGCGCCGATGGAAGATTCAATCAAGACAGCCAAGTCTACGTCTACCATCAGTTCCAGCTGCCGCGGGAGTATGATCAGCCAATTCTGGTCAAGTACGCTCTCACGAGCGAGGCTGGAGCCACGGAGCTCGAGCAGGAGCTCACCCTGGAGGCGCAGGATGCGGACGGCCTCGGCATCATCAACCAGACCTTGGCCCTCGACCTCGAGGGCCTGCCCCTGGGCACATACACGCTGTCGGTGGAAGTCGTGGCAGAGGTCGGGTCTCGCGAGACATTCCCGGTGATCATCAAGGCCCCTGATCCGGAGTCCATGCGCAGTTTTGTCAATGTGCAGGAGCAGCCGCCGGCGGGCGATCCGGAGGTTGCTTTGGATTTGGCCCGGCAGTACCGGGTGGTAGGTGAGCTCGATGAGGCGATTGCGGCTGTCGAGCGTGCTTTGAAGAGTCTCCCCGAGGATCGTGGTGTGCTCGAGCTGCAAGCCAGTCTTCTCATCGAGGCGCGGCGCCAAGACGATCTCGTGGAGTTGCTGACGCCGCGGCTCGCGGAAGACCCGAAAAATGTTCAGCTACTTCTGTGGCTGGCGGAGGCAAACGCTCTATTGGCTGAGCACTACGACGCCATCCGCTACTACGAGCGTGCGCGCCTTGCCGGAAAGCAGGACACTCCGGAGATCCTCAACCCGCTCGCCGCGGAGTATTTCGCCGAGGAGAATTTGGAGAAGGCGAGGGAGTTACTCGAGCTTTCCCTGGAGATGAGCCCCGACCAGCCTGAGATTCGTCGTCTCCTCGACCTCGCGCACCGGCAGTGAGTGCCGGATAGGAATTTCAGCAGGCAGAGCGTAGGATGTGTGGGTTACGGGCGCGGCAGCGCCCGCCGCACCAAGATCGCAGCCCAGCCAACTCAGAGAGCCCGACGGTCGTCGCCTACTGCTTCCCTGAGGGCCACCCTCCCAGGAGGACTCTCTCGATGACTCGCAGATTACCTGCCGCATTCTTTCTGACCACACTGTCCGTGTTGGCGTTTGCCCTGGTATCCCCAGCCGCGTCCCTGGCGAGCGCGCCACAGGTGGCCGTCGCCGGCCAGCAGGGCCAGAGCGAGGATATGTCGGGCACCCCGGAGGCGCAGATTCTGCGTGAGGTACTGCAGACAGGTGTCGCTCACGAGGACTTCGCCCGCAAGACGCGCGTCGACTTCTTTCCGACGCCTGACGGCAACACGTATCTGATGCTCGTCTTCGAGGTCGACCAGCAAGGTTTCACCTTCGCCCCCGCACCACCGCCGGTTCAGGCGGCACCCGCGGAGGGCGAGGCCGCGGCAGCCGCGGCACCTCCTGCCTTGACAGGGGATGTGGCGAGCCTCAGGGCTTATGGTGCGGTAACGACCCAGAGCCCTGAAGGACAACTCAACGCTGTTCATCAGTTCTCGAGCCCATTCACGATTCCGGCCGACGGTGGCGACGGGACCTTCAGCGACACTTACTCTCTGGGGATGCCCGTGGTTCCAGGCACGTACTCGCTGACGTGGGGTGTTATCGAGGCGGACACGAACTTGGCGAACGTCACGACCGAAGTTATCGAGGTGCCAAACTACACCACCGGTGAGCTGAAGATGACGAGCGTCTTTGTGAGCGCCGCCAGCGAGCCGCAGAGCGATCAGGTCCAGATCAACACCGTCTACAGCGGGGTCCGCATGGGGCAAATCGTGTTCTTCGATGACATCGATCGACTGGTGCCCCGCGACTCCATGATCGAGGTCATCTACGCGGTCATGGGAACACAGCAGGACCCCACCACGCTGGGGCCGAGGCTCGAGGTCAACTATCGGATCCTCTTGGATGACCCCGAGGCCGAGGAAGAGCAGAGCATCGCACGATTCCCGTCCCAGATACTGGAGACCTTCTCCGTCGGCCAGCCCCTTCCTCTCTCGCAGATCCAGAACCTGGAGGCGGGCAAGAGCTACATCCTCGAGATTCAGGTGAAGGACTTGGTCTCGGAGCAGCAACTCCTGAAGAGGATCTCTTTCAGCCTCTTGCCTGAGGAAGAAGGCTAGGCGCGCCGGCTCTCGAGGTCAGTAGTCCCAGTCGAAGATCACGACGTCTTCGCCGCGTTCGGCGATGAGCTCCTCGATGTGGCGAAT
>JAUWTE010000398.1 GCA_030609765.1 Acidobacteriota bacterium | reverse complement strand
GGTCTCCACCGGGTCGACCGCCTCGGGCTCAGCCGCCTCCGGCTCCGCCTTCACCAGGTCGGCGATGGTGGGTTGAGCACGCTTCGGTTCGGTCTCCACCGGGTCGACCACCTCCGGTTCGGACGCTTCCGGCTCCCCCTTCACCAGGTCGGCGAGGCTCGGCGGAGCACGCTTCGACTCGGTCTCTACCGGGTCGACGACCTCTGGCTGGGCCTTCAGCAGGTCGGCGATGGTGGGTTGAGCGCGTTTCGGCTCGGTCTCCGCCGCTTCGGCCACCTCCGGTTCGGCCGGCTCTGGCTCTGCACCTACGAGGTCGGCCACCTTCGGTTGCGCCGGCTTGCCCGATCCCTTGGCGCTCCCCTCATCGGGGGTTTCGAGCTCACGTGAAGCGTGCGCTTGGCGTTTCTCTTCTTTCATCTCTACTTCGCTCGGTGGGCCCGACGGCCAGTCCCCTGGTTCACGGCCAGGGATTGCGGTTTCGAGAGACTGAAATTGTAGGTGTGCGACGGAGCAGACTCACTCCTTTTCCGCTTCCTCCGCTGAAGTGTATCGTACACGGGATCCTGTAGGCCGAGCTTGCCGTCCTGAAGCGAGCGTTCCGATGGTCTGTTGTCGTCCGAGGCGCATCCTCTGAGGGGCCAGGTCAAACCAGTCGCCGTTCGAGTCCCGCGCGGACCGCACGTACTGCGAACCCCGACCAACCGCTTTGGTCTTCATGGCAGGTTGCGCCATCGTTGCCTGGAAGTAGTAGTTGGTGCGCGCTTCCAGGTCGCGCCAGAAACGGTCCCGCACTCCCGGATCCAGCTCGAGGACCCACTCCCACTGTGTACCCGGGTAGTACGTGATGTCTTCGAACCGTGGTGCGTAGCTGATGGCCTGAGCCATGACCCACCCGAAATGCGCCGCGTCGGCCAGAATCCGCTTCTGCCTATCGTCGGGATCAAACGGTCGGCCTGGTTGCACGCCCAGGGGTTCGAGGAGGGAGATCAGCAGCGACGCATCCTGATCGAGCCCGGGATTGAGGAAGTTCATCACCTCGGAGACATCGGCCCAGTACGCCATGGGCTGCATCGGCGAAATCGTATCCATCGCAACGCCAGAGGCGAGCCACACTTCCGTCTCCGGTGGCGAATCAGCTACCGACAGTGGATAGATCTCGGAGTCTGTTACGGCGGACACCGCGGCGTCCATGTCGCCTTCTAGGACCAGCCCGCGGGCGAAGAATACTGCGACGGACGTGCGCGAGCGCAGCACCACAGCTCCCGGAGGCAGATCGAGTTCGCCTTCAAAGTCTGCTGTGACCACGACGAACGTACCGCCTTCTGCATCAATCCCCGAGAGCGGTACCTGCCACAGATCCAAAATGCTACCGAGAAAGGGTGAAGGCGGCACTTTGACTACCATGGGGCCGTTGGCGGCCAGATCGAGATACGCCATCCCGTACACCGTGGTGTCATTGCCGGTGAGCACAATCCCTTTCGTGTCTAGAAAGTTCTCCCAGACCACCAGATCGCCGATCGCCGATCCGGCTATCGCGTCCCGTGCCCCGGCGTGCATCCTCCAGAACGACACGAGATTGTCGGAAAGCTGGTGGGCAAGCACCGCGCGCTGATAGTCCATCTCCTCGTAGAGCCGCTCCACCGTCTCGTCGGTTGGGAAGCCAGCACCGTAATCGAGTCCGCCCATGCGGGTGTCGATACGCTGCAACACGCTCTGTCGGCAGCGCTCGTCGTCGAGGCATTCCGCCGTGGTCGCATGGTCGAAAACACCGCCTTCTGCGGCAGCCTGCGAACTGCCCGCGGCTGAAGCAGCTCCCACCTCCGGGCCTGACGGGGAG
Source organism: Acidobacteriota bacterium (assembly GCA_030609765.1). Taxonomy (GTDB): domain Bacteria; phylum Acidobacteriota; class UBA890; order UBA890; family UBA890; genus CALAKE01. Next base: position 2,169 of record JAUWTE010000398.1, on the reverse strand, counting down.
CAACCAGCCAGTAGCAACGCTGCGACCGCTAGGCAACGTTGAACCATCGGGACCTCCTTGACGAGGCGACAACGAGACATGCGAGGGTCTCCCTTCGTTCCGTACGGCAAAAACGAATGACCGAGCGCACCTGGCCTATTTCTCGAGTCAGTGGTTTGAAACTCCCATCGCCGACAAGGCGCGCACGACCAGGTTCTACTGTACCTGTGCCGACCGTATCGCGCGGCTAACCCCCTGAATCTATCGAAGTACCGAGGGAGGGAGTCGAACCCGCACGGGAGGGTAGCCCACTGGGTTTTGAGGTCAATGCGTCTTCTTTGTACCTAGCTGTACCTGGCCGTACTTCCTCGTATCTGTCTGAGGTTACGCCTGGAGCAAAGTGACTTCTCTTTGTATCTGTTTGTATCTGCCTATACGTAACTTGGCAGAAAATTGGCAAAGTGGGGGGCGACGGCTAACGCTCAACGGAAACCCGAGGAATTGGCTCCGCGAACGGCATTTACGAACGAAGTTGGCATCCGGACTCCCTCATGGGATGCACCGGAGCCGTCGCCTCCCACTCCAGCACCGTTTCTAGTTGCCGCCGTCAGCCTTGGGCAATACCCGGTTCCACAAGTAGTCCTGATGGCTGCCGCAGATCTGGGAGAACTCGTCGGCCAGTGCCTGATTCTCTGCGCCGGCGGCCTCGTTGTACTTGTTTACGGCGTCGATCAGCGCCGCATGGCTCATCCCACCGTGGGTCATGAGGCGGCGAAACCGCCCACCGATCACGTGCGAATACCAACCCCAGCCGGAGAGCTGTCCCGATTCCATCAACGTGGCGATGTGCGGCGCGAAGAGTTGCTGGACAATCTCGTCGGCGCGCTCTTGCTGGGCCACATCACAGACATAGTAGGTCGAGTATGAAACCGGACCCAGGTTCGCTAGCATTTCCTCGGTCGACTGTCCGGCAGCCCGGGCCCAGATCAGGTCGTCGTGGCTGCCACAGATCGAGACGAACTCTCGACCCTCATCAGCAATCTCCGCCTGCTGTTCCTCGATAATCTTGTCGCGGGCTGCCAGCATCGTGTCCAGATCACTGCCGGTCATGTAGAGAAGTCGCCGCCAGCGACCCCCGGCGTGATGTGCCATCCAGCCCCAGCCTGTCAACTCGCCAGAATCGACGTGCCGCTGGTAGATGGGTCCGAGCACGTGCTCAACCAGGACATCCGCAAATGCCTCACGGTTCATGTCGCAGACGTAGTACTCGCCGAAGATGAAGTTCTGTTCTTCCTGAGCCAGCCCCACATGCGGCAGTGCTAGCGACAGCAACATGAACGAAGCAAAGCTGAGCAGAATTTTACGCATAAAGTCCCTCCCTCGCGGTTTGCCCACCGCTTTTTAGACACCTCAGTGTCAGTGGAATCCCGGGACTCTAGAGGAGCCAGCGGGTTCTCACAAGGGGGGGGCGTAAGGTCCAGCTTGTTTGAAGAGTCTCTTGGCCTTGTGCTTGGGAGGTAATTACCAACGCCGAAACAGCCACTGACAAGGTTCTCTCCCGTGGTTGACGCTGGCTCCAATTGGTTCCCGTTGGGCACAATCCAGGCACAATGCTGCGGAGCCAGTGAGCGCCCGGTCCCCCTAACTTATTGAATCTAAAGTGCCGAGGGCGGGAGTCGAACCCGCACGGGAGGCTATCCCACTGGATTTTGAGTCCAGCGGCCCTGCTTTTCAGGTTATTCCGGGGGAAGCCTTGTCAGCCCTGCATTTAGGGCTAACTAATAGACTCCATTGGCCTTTGGATCTGACCCCAAGATCTTGGACAACGGAGCAATGTGGTGACGACCTTCCCTGAAGTCGGTGATCCGGGGTACAAGCGGATCATCACAGGGAGGAGTCGTGATGACGAAGTCAGGTCGTCGGTATTCGGCGAAGTTGAAGTTCCAGGTCGTGCTGGAGGCATTGACGGGCGAAAGGACGCCGGGCCAGATCGCCAAGCAGTACGGGGTGCACGCGAACTCGGTCGGGTTGTGGAAGAAGATGTTCCTGGAACGGGGCCCTGAGCTGTTCGAGCGCGGCGACGATGTGCAGGAGTACGAGCGGCAAATCGCTGATCTGGAGCAGTTGCTGGGCAAGAAGGAAGTCGAGATCGCCCTTTTAAAAAACTTCTTGGGCCGGAGCAGATGACGG
>JAUWTE010000402.1 GCA_030609765.1 Acidobacteriota bacterium | reverse complement strand
TGACCACGCTGCAGTCGTGGCTGCGGCCTACGGCGACGATCGACTTGGGTATAGAACGGGTTCGCCTCGAGGACGGGGGAACCCGTCTGACCGGACGCCTGACTCGCCAAGCGGATATCGACATTCCAGTACGCCTGGAAGTTCACTTGATCGGTGGGGAGGTCATTCCGCTCGACCTCATAGCTAGCGAGGACGAGGTGCGTTGGGAGATCGAGGTGCCCACCGAGCCCGTCGACGTGCGTCTGGATCCTGATGCCCGGCTTCCTGATATCAACCGTGCCAACAACCGGCACGGATTCGGCAGCGCCGAGCGCGTGCGCGACTTCTTTCCCCTCGACCGGCAGGCGGTAATTGGTGAGCTGCACTTCAGCGAACAGATTGAAACCATCGCCATGCGTCGCGTAGAGGAGTTCTCGGTGACGTTGACGAACCTGACCGAGGAGCCTCTCGGGTTGGGTCTTCTGGTCAGCGCACAGTGGCTCGATCGCCCCGCTGCGCGGCGGCAGAGAGCAGTCTTCTTCACCATCCCCGCGGGCGAGCAGCGTAGGGTCCGAGACTTCTTGATCTTCCCGAGGTTGGGCCGCGGGCGGGCCAGAATCGAGGCCCGGTACTGGCGCGCTTCTGACCCTGAGGCCCTGACCCAGCGCGTACTGCGAGATCCTCCGGATGTCATGAACTCCTACATGGTGATCCGAGATCCGGAGATCGGCCGGGCGCCCGACAATCCGTTCGATGTGCTCGATGAGCCACTTGTATCGCCGGTCGCCGAGCTCACGGTGGTGGAGCGAGACGCGCCCGATCAGGAGCTGGCAGGGGGGGGAGCGGCCGAAGACGCGGCCGTAGTCCCGCTTCCCGATACCGAGGAGCTTTGGATTCGCATCATCAGCCCGCGGGAGAACGCCGTGCCCGCCGGGGAGCTCACCTTCGAGGCGACGGTCGGGGTAGGGGGGCAAGAGATCAGCGAGGTCGAGCTGTACGTCAACGACAGGTTGTTGTTCACGGGCTCTGAGCCGCCCTACCGAACCGCGTGGCTACCGAATGAGGACCAGGACATCTTCGTGCTGCGCGCCGTGGCGGTGGATTCCGCGGGGCGCATCACGACGGACTCCCGGGTGCTGAACTTCGGGTTCGGGATCGGTTTCGGCGCCACCGTTGACCTGGTCACGCTGCACCCGACGGTGAGGGAGCTGTCGGGCACCTACATGCGCGGCCTCACGGCCGACGATTTCCAGATTCTCGATGACAACAGGCCACAGGAAATCGTCGAATTCGTCTACGGTGAAACACCCGTGTCCGTCGCCCTGCTCCTCGACACCAGCAGCAGCATGATCGGCGGCGGCATCCGTAGCGAGCAGGCCGGGGCAGTTCGCCTCGTCAACTCGCTCCTTCGCGGCAGGGACCAGGCCATGATCCTGGGTTTCAACGACCGGCTCTACCTATATTCGGACTTCTCCGCGGATATACCCGCCCTCGAGCGGGCCATCTCGATCACGCTCCCCGACGGCAGCACGGCACTGTACGATGCCGTCGTGGAGGCGTTGCGGAAGGTCAACACGCGGCGGGGCAAACGTGCCATCGTGGTTCTGTCCGACGGGCTGGACACACAGAGCAGCTTCAGCTACGCCGATGTGCTCGAGTACGCGCGGCAGTCGAACGTCCTGATCTACACGATCGGCCTGCAGCTCATGCACGATGCCACGGAACTGGGCGACGCCAGCGGTGCCGTACGAGATAGCGTCGAGAACTTGCGTGCCTTGGCGGAAATAACCGGTGGTGCCGCGTATTTTCCGATCAGGCTTGATGAGCTCGAGGATGTCTACACCCAGATCGCCGACGAGCTCACGAGTCAATACGCGATCTCCTACTATCCGAGTAACCAGCAGTGGGATGGTCGCTGGCGCCGTATCGAGTTGTCGCTGCCCAACTATCCGAACGTCCGCATTCAGGCCCGCCCGGGGTACTACGGGGTGCGCCCGGATCGCCGGCAGTGATCGCACAGTAGGACCTGTTGTTGGCATACATCGTGGCCTGGTGCCCGGCTCGGACGGAGATCTTCGCTATGCCCAATTTGACGTTCCTCGGTCTGCACTTCTTTCACACCATGGCGTTGGCACTTTGGGTGGGTGGTATCGTGGCCATCGGCATTCTCGTCGCCCCGGTGGCATTCGCCGAGGCACCGAGCCGGGCGATCGCCGGCCGCATCGTCGGCCGATCGCTCCTGCGCTTCGACCGAGTCGTGATGGTCTGTATCGTGACCCTCATTTTGACCAGCGTTCTTCTGGTGCGCTGGTATGGACGATGGTCCCCTTGGTACGCGATCGAATATGTCTGTATCGCTCTGATGACGAGCTCGGCGCTCTTCTCGATGTTCGTTCTCACTCCCCGACTGCGCCGACTCCGCCTACACGAGGGAAGCTCTGACACCGCGGCGTCCTCGCGCGCGGCGAATGAGGATGACGGGGAGGATGACAGGGGGGAGTTCCATCGATTACATCGTCTCTCGGTGCTGTCGATGCAGTTCAATCTCGCGTGTGGAACGATCGCTATTCTCTTCTCCTAGCTACATTCGCGAGGACCCGCAGAGGGGAGGGGAGCTCTGAGGCGGGAGCGCTTTGATCGCTCTCCTGTCGCATCGCCGCAGCGATCGGCTATCGTGTTGGACAAAGCACTGCAACCTTCCCCGGACGTCGACAACATGCTTCATGAGCTCTCGGTACGTCGAGCGCTGCTGCTTTCGCTGTTCCTCCTGGCATGGGTAGCCTTGAGCCCATCGCCCGCCTCGCCCGTTCCCTGGACGGCGAGTGGTTCTCATGGCGCACGGCCCTCGGCGGTGAGTGTGCTCGCGCAGGCGGCACAGGAATCGGCAGAAGAGATCGCACGTCTCGAGTCGGAAGCCTTGGCCCTTCTGAATGAGACCCGTGTGGAGCAAGACCTTCCACCCTTGGTATTGGATCGGCCCCTCAGTGAGGTGGCGCGCCGGCACAGCCAGGAGCTCGCCGCGCGGGGTGTCGTCAGCCATCATTCCAACCTCTATGGGCTGACGACCGAACGGCGTATCCGCATTACCTATCCAGATGTTCCTCGAATGGGGGAGAACATCGCCCGCAACCGAACCATCGCGCGCGCACACCAGGGGCTCCTGGACAGCCCCGGGCATCGCGCCAATCGCCTCGATCCGAGCTTCACCCACGTCGGGATTGGCGTCGCACGCTCCGGCCGCTACGCTTTGTATCTCACTGAGGTGTTCGTACAGGCAGGCGCGGTGAGGATGGGGCAGGCATCCGCACGATACTTCGATTCCGAGCCCGCTTCCTACGAGCGCGTGGAGGCGCCCCGCGTCTTGCTGGGGAAGCAAACGATCACGATTGGATCCCCTGGTCCCGAAGGGCCTGAGTATTGGACGTTGGAGGGAATCCACGCATTCAGTGTCGGAGACCTCCAGGCAGCCGAAGCCGATTTTCGGCGCGCGCTGGAAATCGAGCCCGAATACTCGTTCGCGCTCTATGACCTATCGCGAGTCCTCATACGGCGGCAGAAGTCCGAGGAGGCTTCCGCTCTCCTTGACGACTACCTGATCACCTTCCCGGAAGACCTCGATGCGTGGCAGGTCCGTGGCACTGCGGCGCTGCTCTTGCAGGACTATCCTATGGCCGAGACCGCCTACCGAACCGTCTTGAGAGAGAGGCCGCTGGAGGCCTCGGCGTGGTACAACCTCGGACTTGCCTTGGAGTATCAAGAGCGCCTGCCCGAGGCGGGTTCCGCCTACAGCCAGGCGCTCCACATCGACCCTGTTCTGCACGCCGCCCGCGACGGACTGGCAAGGCTGCAGAGGTAACACATCCAGGAGAAGCAGTGGAATGCGCCCCGTGCATGCTGCGGTGATGACGGCACCTGCTGCTAGACTGAGAGCACTATGGGAGTTCGTGAGAGACTTCTCGAGAAGCT